>DASTWM010000050.1:0-6561 GCA_035765855.1 Roseiflexaceae bacterium | reverse complement strand
GCCCGGCGCGTGAACGCGCGGGCTAGAGAAACGAAGGCCACCGCCGTGGCCTGCATCCTATCCGATTACCTACGTAATTTCGTTTATTGCATCCCAGCATTCCAGGGAGCGAATGGTGTTTCCATTCGCATGGTGCTGCTTTTGGTTGAGAATGTATGCCTGTACTTGAGAAAGAGATCGTTTTCCAATTGTTAGCGCGCCATAGCCGCCCTGCCACTTGAAGAATGTTTCGGGTGCAATGATATGTGTCATTGCATGTGAGCTTGTGCCTTTGATCTCGCCAACAAGTTTGGCAATTGTAATCGTTGAAGTGAAGCTAATAAGCAGGTGGATGTGATCGGTTGTGCCTCCCACGGCAAGAGCATTACATCCTAATTTGGTGCATTTATTCAGCAGAACGGCATAAAGCTGTTGCTCGTATGTAGGCTGAATCAGTGGCAGGCGGTCCCATGTTGCCCAAATGCAGTGGAGGTAAAGTTGTGTGTATATAGACATTATTGCACCATACAGAGCTTACAATTACATATCGTATTGAGTATATGCGTACGCCATTACCAAATTGATTGCGCCTGCCGCATGATCGCCCGGCGCGTGAACGCGCGGGCTAGAGAAACAAAGGCCACCGCCGTGGCCTCCCGTATGGGAATGGAGCCTGCGCCGGCAGGCTTCGTTCGTGTAGCCGGAGCCTTCAGGCTCCCGGCGCACCGGCCCCTGGCGTTCCTCCCGGCGCACCGGCCCCTGGCGTACCTTCCGACACAATCGCTCCCGGCGCGCAGCACTACATAACGGCGTAGATAACAAACATGTCATGCACATGCCTGCTCTTGCGCGAGAATGGTATGCTATACTCACAAGAACCACCGTCGCTGCCCTGAAAACACAGGAGTTTTGCATCCCATGACCGCGCTGCCCCCGGAATTGCTCTCGCTCACCAACCAGTCCGCCCCTTCGCTCCGTGCATTCTTTGCCCAGCTTGGCTTCGAGCCGCGCCAGCAGGTGTTCTACACCACCCAAACGCTGGACTGGCCCGCCAATGCCGCCGCCGACCTGCGCGGGCGGGCGTTCGAGTTGCTGGCCGATCTGGACGATGGAGCCTTCCAGGTAGTGTTGCTGCCGCCGAAGAACGATGTGAGTGGCCTGTCGCTAGCGTTGCAGCGGCGCTTCTACGGCACGCTGTACGACCGTGCCGCAGAAGGCATGCTGGTGCTGCCGAACAAGGATTGGGATTTGTTCGAGCTGGTGCTGCTGATCGACACGCGCAGCGCCCAGCAGCGCGATGCGAACGAACCGCTCACGTTTCCGAGCTTCAGCTTCGATCCGCGCGCCCTGCGACCGCACCAGCAGCGCGCCCTGGAATTGCTGGACGTGCATGGCGTCGGCGGGCTGGAAGCGGGCGAGCATCTGCGGCGGGCGTTCGGGCGGGCGCGGCAGGAAACGCTGTTCCAAAGCACGCGCTTCTTCAGCGGCTATTATCTTGAGCAGAAGCTTGAAAACGACGGCGAGCTTGGCGCGCGCTGGCGCGACCTCGACCGGCATGCGCCCGCCGTGCGCGCGGCAGCCGATGGCTTCAATGCCCGCGCGCTGCTCGCGGCGCTCGGCTGGGAGTTACTCAGTTCATCCATGGGCGGTGGCTTGTCGGTGCTGCGCGCCGACGGCCATGACGCGGCGCTGCTGGCCGTGCTGCCGCCCGACGCGCCGCTGGAGCAGGCCGTGGCGGAGAACGACCAGCCGCAACTGGCGCTGATCGCCGCGCTGGAGCGCGTGAAGGATGAAAAGCGCGGCGACATGCAATGGGGCGTGCTGACCAACGGGCGCGTGTGGCGGCTGTACAGCACGCTGACCAGCAGCATCAGCGGCGTGTACTACGAGGTCGATTTGGGCGACCTGCTGGCGTTCGGCGACCATAAGGATGTACGCTACCTGGTCGGCTTCTTCGGCGCGGCGGGCCTGGCGACCGACTTCGCCCGCAAGGTGTTCTACGCTTCGCAGACGCTCTCCAAGCAGGTTGGCGAAGACCTGAAAAAGACGATTTTCGAGCAGGTGTTCCGCGAATTGGCGAATGGCATCGCCTACGATCTGTGGCGCAAGGGCGAATACACCGGCGACGCGGCGCAGCGGGCGCTGATCTTCCGCGCCACGCTGGTGCTGCTGTACCGCATCCTGTTCCTGCTGTACGCCGAAAGCAGCCGCC
Organism: Roseiflexaceae bacterium; assembly: GCA_035765855.1. Taxonomy (GTDB): domain Bacteria; phylum Chloroflexota; class Chloroflexia; order Chloroflexales; family Roseiflexaceae; genus DASTWM01. The sequence goes on along the minus strand of DASTWM010000050.1, from coordinate 4,370 downwards.
TGCTGCCGACCATGCACACGGCCTACTACGGCCACAGCCTGACGCGCCTGCTGACCGACATCGCCATCCGCCCGTTCATCGAGGAGCACCACCGCCGCCCGCTCGGCCCGGATGCCGGTTGGGCATGGACGTGGCTTCAGGATTTGTGCATGGCGATTGACTCCGGCCAGCCAGCATGGGGCGTGCCGAAATACAACGGCGGCTTGTTTAGCGACGGGCAGCGGGCCCATGAGCGCACGGATTGGAACGCGCCGCACCGACTGCTGGCGCGCGTGCAGATCGGCGCGCTGTTCCTGACCAAAGCGCTCGACATGCTGGGCCGCGACCGCGAGGCGCGCAACGCCAACACTGCCGACACCGCTCGCCGCCTGATCGATTACGCCGCGCTGGACGTGCGCCGCCTGGGCAGCATCTACGAAGGTTTGCTGGAATATCAGCTTGAACCCCGCACTTCCCTCACCCCCGGCCCCTCTCCCACTGGGAACGGGGAGTCGCCGCTATCACCAGCCCGCGCAGGTGGGCTTGATGATCGTAGCCCGCGCGTTCACGCGCCGGGCGCACAGACCGAAACCAGCGGTGAAAGCCAGCCGCCCGAACTCGTTCCCACGCCGACGCACGGCGGGCGCAAGGCCAGCGGCTCGTACTATACGCCCGACTACATCGTGGCCTACATTGTGGAGCAGGCCGTCGGGCCGGTGCTGGCCGAGCGCGAGCAGCGTTTTGCCGATCTCATGAACCAGTTGCGCGCCCGCCGCAATGAATTACGGCGCGAGGAGCCGAAGATCAGCGATCCGCGCTACGACATGGCGGTGTATCGCGGCATGCAGGCCGCCATCACGCAGTTAGAGCACGACGCCAGCGAAACGCTGCTCGATCTGAAGGTGCTCGATCCGGCCATGGGTTCCGGCCATTTTCTGGTCGAAGCGGTCGATTTCCTGTCCGACCGGCTGATTCGCATTCTGCGCGCCTTTTCCGACAACCCGATCCGCGCCCGTCTGGACGCCATCCGCGCCGACATCCGCGCCAGCCTGCATGCGCAGGGCGTGAACGAGTTCATCTCCGAGGGGCAACTGGATGATATTTCGCTGCTGCGCCGCCTGGTGATGAAGCGCTGCGTGTACGGCGTGGACCTGAACGACATGGCGGTGGAACTGGCCCGCCTGAGCCTGTGGCTGCATTCCTTCACGGTCGGCGCGCCGCTGTCGTTCCTCGACCACCATCTGAAGTGGGGCAATTCGCTGATTGGCGCGCGGGCGCAGGCGGTGCAACAGGCGTTGGAAGGCGAACAAACCGGGAAAGGCAGCGAAGGCAGCATTTTTCAGGGATTACTGTTTTCGCATGATAGCGCCTTTGCCGACATGCTCAATCTGGCGCATATCATTGAAGAATTAGTGCATGTTGCCGACGCGAACGGCCAGCAGGTCGAGCAGAGCCGCGAGCTGTACGCGGCGTTCGAGGAAAAGGTCATGCCGGTCAAGCGCCTGCTGGACCTGTGGGTCAGCCAGTATTTCGGCAGCAAAGAAGCCGCAAGCATCATCAAAGATTATACCGGCAGCCGCAAAGATGTAAACGATTTGATTGATGCGTTGATGGGGCGTGGCACGCCAAACAGATATGTACAACCCGCCGCCGCCCGCGCCCGCGAGTTGTTCCAGCAGCACCGCTTTCTGCATTGGGATCTGGAGTTCCCGGAAGTGTTCATCGACTTGCAGCGCCGCGCATGGAAGCCGCAGGATGCAGCGGGCTTCGACGCCGTGGTGGGCAACCCGCCGTATGGCATTCTTGGAGACTCACTATCTGGAGCTTATCTAGCGATAAACTACAAAGCTTTGAGCAATCGCGATGTATTTACTGCATTTATCGAGTTAGCAATACATCTTGCACGGAACGACGGACGACAAGGATATATCGTACCTTCCTCATGGCAAACTGGCAATGGGTACTTGCCTTTGCGAAAGTTTGTCTTTGCAAATGCTTTTCCTACACATGCTATAGGTTTACCGTTTAATACCTTTGAAGATGCCTTTATTGATGCTGGCATCTATGTGTTTCAGAAGTCAGAAGTGAAAGAAGGAATTACTGCTGAAGTTTATGACTTTCCTAAACAAAATATTCAGCTTGACTCCCTGGAAAATGTAGTCCTTCAAAAAGTGCTTGTTCATCTTTGGTTGACTGACGCTCAAAAGAGAATCTTAGTAGACGTGAATTCAATACATTTGTCTCAAAAGCTTAAAGATGCTAACTTTGTAAATGCTGAGGAAATTCTTTCTTCAGCAAGAGGAGTTCTATATTCTAAAGAAGATGTTTCTAAGCAAAAAGAGAATGTTGATCATCAGCCTTTTCTAGAAACCTCATTTCAGCGATATGAGGCAATTCCATGTATAGATACTTGGATACAGTATGGAGAAAATCTTAAGGAGAAGCCAAATTCACTTAAATATTTTCTAGAACCACGTGTTCTAGTAAGGAGAATAGTGAGTCGTCAGGATAGGTTAATAGCAACATTCGATGATAGATCTTTCGTCACCACCAAAGACGTTTATAACTTCTTAATTAATGACAATCAATACAGTTTGTACTTGTTCTTGGCTATATTTGACTCAAAGTTAATATCATACTTGTACTTAAAACAAGATACAATAGCATCAAAAGATGATTTTCGACAGATTACGTTAACAGGGATGCGCCAACTCCCCATCCGCCGGATCGCCTTCACCACGCCGGAAGCCGAGCGGGCGCGGCTGGTCGCCGAAGCCACCGCGATGTACGCGGCCCGCGTGGGGGAGCCAGGGAGCCAGGGAGACAGGGAGACAGGGAAACAAGGAGCGGAGGATGCTGCAACGTGGCGGGCATGGCGCGAGCATTGGCAGGCGCTGTGGGACTGGGCCGATGCGCGGCTGCCCATGCAGGACGCGGAGACAGGGAGACAAGGAGACAGGGAGACAAGGAGACAAGGAGATGACGCAAAGGCTGCTCTCCCAATCTCCCCCTCTCCCAATCTCCCCCTCTCCCAAGCGGCAGAGCAGAGCGACGCCGTCCATGATCTGCTGGCCACGCTGGCCGAGCGCATGATCGCCCTGAACAAGCAGAAGCAGGCCGAGGCGGCGCAGTTCACCGGCTGGCTCGAAGCGGAAACCGGCAGCGCGATTGACGCATGGGCGCTCAAAACCATCGTGCAATCGTTCTGGGCGCAGCCGTGGACGGAAATCGAGCGGGCGTTGCAGAAGAACCGCAACAAGTTCATGCAGGCGGCGGGCATGCGCGGCAACGCCGCCGACGCCGCCATGGAGCCATTGCTGCGCGTTGCGCGCGGGCGTTGGGAGCAAAGCCGCGCCGCGCTCGCGCCGATCCTCCACGCCATCCGCGCCACCGACCGCCTGATCGACCTGATCGTGTACCGGCTGTACGGCCTCACCGACGAGGAGATCGACCTGGTGGAAGGGGCGTAGTGTTGCTCGGTGCGGGATGTGCGCCCAACGATGCGCCCGGCGCGTAAACGCGCGGACTAGGGAAACGAAGGCCGCCTGCGCGGCCTCACATGTGGATGGATGGAGCCTGCGGCGGCAGGCTTCGTGGATGTAGCCGGAGCCTTCAGGCGCCCGGTGCGGCGAATATACAATAACCGCCCGCATTTGCGCCCATGTGCATCAGTACACTGCTTTGTAGAACCATGATCTACGAGGCAGACGATGGACAATACACAGGGCCACAGCCGCAGCTACGAACGCAAAATGTTGTCGTCTATCGAGCAGAACCGCACCGAGCGCAGCCGGCGCGATCTGTTCTGGGCAGACGGCGCGCGCTGGAACAACGCGTTCCAGCAGCTTGTGGAGCGCGAGAACGCCAGCGACACCGCCTTTCGCCACCAGATCGACGAACTGCTGCCCGGTGACACACAGGTCGGCCTGGAAGAACGCTTTTTCAACGCCGTTCATGATGACATTGACTGGTGGAGCCGCTTCGCAGCCGAGCTTGAAAACGCCGAACATGCTGTTGCCGCGCAGGACGAACTGGACGAACTCACAAAGCACCAGTTCATGGTCGCATGGCGGCTGCTGGAACGGCAGGTGGTCAGGTGTCAGGTTCAGTTGGAGATTCTGGAGCGGCGACGGCGGCAGGGGGGCCGGCTTCAGCGCGGCCAGTGGCGCGAACAATGGAACGAGCTACACCGTTTGATCGCGCAGCAAAGCGCATGCTATAAACAGCTACCGAGCCAGACCACACAGCGCATGCTGGCATGGTGTCGGCGGCTGTATGCCATGCAAACTGAAACGCGCGCAAGCTGGCAACACACGCAGGATGTTGATCGCAGCAGTCTTGAGCACGCCATGCGCGACGTCGCGGCGCTGATGGCGCGGCTCGATCCGCCG
>DASTWM010000049.1:0-2418 GCA_035765855.1 Roseiflexaceae bacterium | reverse complement strand
AGCGTGCGCGTCGACCGCGAGCAGATCGTGGATGTGGCGCGCTTTCTGCGTGACGATCCTGAACTGAGCTTTAATTTTCTCGAAAACCTGTGTGGCGTGGATTATCTTGGCCGCACGCCGCGCTTCGAGGTCGTGTACCACCTGTTGTCGCACAAGAACCGGCGGCGCGTGTGCCTCAAGGTTGGCGTGCCAGAGCAGGACATGTCCGTGCCTACCCTGACGGAGTTGTGGGCGACGGCCAACTGGCAGGAGCGCGAAGCCTACGACATGTTTGGCATTACGTTCTCCGGCCATCCCAACCTGTACCGCATCCTGATGCCAGAGGATTGGGTCGGCCACCCGCAACGCAAGGACGTGCCGCTTGGCTATGAGGAAGTTGCGTTCACGATCAACGAAGACAAGGTGTACGCGCGCAAGCCATTCGCCGAAGAATAGTTTTGAGATATGAGTGCTGAGTTTTGAGCTGAAACATTCTATATTATTCAAAACTCATACCTCAACACTCATACCTTCTTAGAAGGGTTGCTATGGCAATTGCAATACAGGCTGATAAGCGATACCACGTTCCTGCGCCGCAAGACATCACAAAACCGGCGATGAAAGGCGCGCATGAAAACATGGTCATTAACATGGGGCCACATCACCCCAGCACGCACGGTGTGCTGCGGCTTGTGGTGGAGCTCGATGGCGAAACCGTGGTCAATGTCGCGCCTGACATCGGCTTCTTGCACACCGGCATCGAAAAGACCATGGAGAGCAAGATGTATCAGAAGGCCGTTGTGCTGACTGATCGGACAGATTACCTCGCGCCGCTCTCCAATAATCTGAGCTATGTGCTGGCAGTTGAAACGCTGCTTGATTGCGAGATTCCAGAACGGGTGAATGTTATCCGCGTGCTGATGACGGAGTTGACGCGCCTGAACAGCCATCTGGTGTGGCTTGGCACGCATGTGCTCGACCTTGGCGCGACCAGCATGTTCATGTATGGCTTCCGCGAGCGCGAACAGATTCTTGATATCTTCGAGCTTGTGTCCGGCGCGCGCATGATGACCAGCTACTTCCGCGTTGGCGGGCTGGCTTATGACATTCCCGACGAATTTCCGGCAACGGTTGCGGAGTTTCTCGACATCATGCCGGGCCGCATTGATGAGTATGACGACCTGATCACCGGTAATCCGTTGTGGCTGGAGCGTACAATCGGCGTCGGCGCAATTGATACCGAAGCCGCAATTGCCTTTGGACTCACCGGCCCGGCGTTGCGCGCCACGGGTGTCGCGTGGGATTTGCGCAAGGACATGCCGTATTGCGGCTACGAGACGTATGATTTCAATGTGCCGGTAGCCAAAAATGGCGATATTTATGATCGCTACCTTGTGAAAATGGCCGAGATGCGCGAGAGTGTCAAGATTTGCCGGCAGGCGCTCCAACGCCTCATAGATATTGGCCCAGGCCCATACGCGACGTTGAATCGCAAGATTTCGCCGCCACCCAAGACCGAGATCACGCACAGCATGGAGGCGCTGATTCACCACTTCAAGTTGTGGACCGAGGGCTTCAAGCCGCCGGTTGGCGATGCGATTGCCGCAGTCGAGTCGCCGCGCGGCGAGCTTGGGACATATATTGTGAGCGATGGCAGTTCCAAGCCGTACCGCGTCCATTTCCGCGCGCCGTCGTTCATTAACCTGCAAGCGCTGCCGCACATGAGCATCGGCAGCCAGGTAGCCGACCTGGTAGCGCTGATTGCTTCCATGGACCCGATTCTTGGTGAAGTTGATCGTTAAGGACCAGGGACGGAAGACGAAGGACAGCGGCGCATGAGTTGGTCTTTCGTCCTTGGTCTTTCGTCGTAAGGATTAAGAGAGCTTTATGGCATTACATGAAAAGCACGGTCAGGAGATCGACGCCATCGTTGCGCGCTACGCGCAGAAGCGCAGCGCCGTGCTGCCGCTGCTGTACATTGCGCAGGATGAGTATGGCTACCTGACCGATGAGGCTATTCGTGAGGTTGCGGCGATTTTGGAACTGCCGCCCACCGATGTGTTTGAGGTCGTCGGCTTCTACACGTTGTTCCATGACAAGCCAGTCGGCAAATGGGTGCTGCACGTTTGTGATGACGTGCCATGCTGCTTTACCGGTGCCGAGGAACTGATCACGGCGCTTGAAGATACGCTCGGCATCAAGGCTGGGCAGACTACGCCGGACGGCATGTTTACGCTGGAGCGCGCCAAGTGTCTGGCGGCCTGCAACCAGGCACCTATGCTTCAGGCAAACCTCGATTATCACTACCGCGTGACTCCTGACAAGGTCGACGCGCTGCTGAACGACCTGCGCCAACGAGCCAGCGCCGCGCAGCCGTTAAGCATTTCCGGTCGCCTCGCGGAAAGTTAGTATATTTTTCCTCACCCCTGCCCCTCTCCC
>DASTWM010000048.1:0-10279 GCA_035765855.1 Roseiflexaceae bacterium | reverse complement strand
AAGCTGGTGATTGTGGACGGTGTGTATTCGATGGGCGGCGATATTGCGCCGCTGCCAGAGGTGGTCGAGCTGTGCAAAAAGTACGGCGCGCGGCTGCTGGTCGACGACGCGCACGGCGCGGGCGTGCTGGGGCGTGGGCGTGGCACGGTCGCCCATTTCGGCCTGACTGATCAAGTTGACATGATTATGACGACGTTCAGCAAGTCGTTCGCGTCACTCGGCGGCGCGGTGATGGGCGACGACGATGTGATTCACTATATCAAGCACCATGCCCGCAGCCTGATCTACAGTGCCAGCATCACGCCCGCCAGCTCTGCCGCTGCGCTGGCCGCGCTGCGTGTCATGCGTGAGGAGCCGCAGCGGGCCGAGCGGGTCATGGCAATTGGCGCGTACATGCGGCGTTCCTTGACCGCACTTGGCTACGATATTGGCGAAAGCGAAACGCCAATCGTGCCGATCATCACCGGCGACCGCGAGACGACGCTGGCGCTGTGGCGCGGGCTGCTCGACGCGGGGGTGTTCACGAATCCGGTGCTGCCGCCCGCCGCGCCGACCGGACGCCTGCGCACGAGCTACATGGCGACGCACACTGAAGAGCAATTGCACCAGGTGGTCGAAATCTTTGCTACCGTCGGGCGACGGGTCGGCTTGATTCCGCAGCAGCCGCCCGCCGACGCTGTGCCGATGAAATTGGCATTCGGCTTTTAACAATGGTGTTGAACATTTGGATCGTATCTCGTCATGATAAACATCATCTGTTGTGACGAAAGGATGATGGTGTAGCCAAGGAGGAAAAACACATGGCCAGTTCATCGTATGCCCTACCGAGCGCGCAACAGAATACCGTAAGGTGGCTTCGCAGCCCGTCATGGGATCTGACGTTTATTAGTCTGAGCGTGGTGCTCGTCGCGCTGCCGTATACCGCCTACAAGCTCATGATGTTTTCTGGCGTGGCTGATGCCACCAGCGCCACCATCGTCGATCTGATCGTCACGCTGTTGATCGGCGGGCCGCACATGTACGCGACGTTTACCCGCACGGTGGCTGACCCGAACTTCCGCAGCAATCATCGCCGCATTATCGCGACCTCGATTCTGATTCCGATTGGCGTGGTGGCGCTGGGCTTCGCGAACTTCCCGGTGCTGCTGACGCTGTTCTTCTTCTGGGCCTCGGTGCATGTGCTGCACCAGATCGTGTTTCTGGTGGAGTGCTATAACCGCCGCAGCCCGCGCCCGCTTTCGCTGCTTGATCGTGGCGTGGATTACGCGGTGGTGTTCACCAGCCTGTATCCGCTGGCAACCTACCGGCTGGTGCGCGGCACGTTCAATGTGAGCGGTATCACGCTGCCCTTTCCTGAGTTCCTGAAGTACGATTGGGTCATTTACGCGGCCTTCGCGGCCTTCACGGTGTCGCTGGCGCTGTTCCTCGCCAAGACGGTGCGCGAGGTGCGGGAGGGCCGCGCGCACTGGCCGAAAATTCTGCTGATCGGGCTTACGGTAGCGGTGTCGTTCTTCCTGCCGGGCGCGGAGCGGCTCGACTCGGCCTTCCAGGGCTTCAACGCATGGCACTCGTTCCAGTACCTGGGCCTGACATGGTACGCGAACCGGCTGGCGCAACAGCATCATGAGGCGCAGGCAAACGTCACACGCTGGATGTCGGGTCCACAGAGCGGCTGGCGCTTCTATGGCGCGATGATCCTCTGCACGCTGGGCGCGGGCGTGATCATCGGGGTGCTTATGCTGCTGCGCGGGCCGCTGGGCCTTTCACCGGAGCAGCCGTACTACATCACGATTTTGTCGTTCCTGCTGATTCACTATTATCACGACCATGTGCTGTTTACCCACCCCGAAGCGATTGTGGCCGACGCGACGGCGTGAAGCAGGCGAGGGAACTGGGGAACTGAAGGGACTGGGGAATTGAGAACGAGTAGTTTCCGTAGTTCCCCAGTTCCCGTATTCCTTGATCATCGTACCAACGCAACGGCAATCTCCGCCGCGACGCGCGCATTCTGCCGCAGCAGCGCGATATTCGTTTGCATGCTCTCGCCTTCGGTTTCCTCAGCGACGGCGGATAGCAGAAACGGCGTGACTGCCTGGCCGCGCACGCCTGCTTCAGCGGCGCGCGCCAGCGCCCGCTCAATTGCCGCTTCCACCATGTCACGCGGCAGCGCCACGTCAGCGGGCGGCGCGACTGCTACCAGCATGCCACTGCCGCCACCGAGCGTCAGGTGGGCCTGCCAGACAGCGGCAGCTTCAACCGGAGACTCAACCCGCGAGCCGACTGGCATCCTGCTGGCCGCGCTGTAGAACGCAGGAAATTCGTCGGTCGCCATGCCAAGCACTGGCACGCCTGCGGTTTCAAGGTATTCCAGCGTCGCCGGAAGATCGAGAATTGACTTAGCGCCCGCGCAGACAACCAGCACTGCTGTGCGGGCAAGTTCGGTCAGATCGCCGGAGATGTCCCACGTATCGCGCGCGCCGCGATGCACGCCGCCGATCCCGCCAGTCGCAAACACCTGAATGCCGGCTGCCGCTGCGAGCGCCATGGTCGCGGCGACCGTAGTTGCGCCGTCGCGCTTCATCGCCACGGCGTAAGCAATGTCGCGCCGCGATAACTTGAGCACACCCTCAGCATGGGCGAAATGCTCCAACTCGTTCGCCGACAGCCCGATCGTCGGCACGCCACCCACGACGCCAATCGTTGCAGGCGTGGCACCGACTGCGCGAATTTCAGCTTCCATGGAGCGCGCGAGTTCCAGGTTGTGCGGATACGGCAGGCCATGCGAAATAACTGTGCTTTCCAGCGCGACAACTGGCTGGCGCGAATCAAGCGCGGCGCGCACATCGGGGGCGACATGAACAGTTTGCATATTGTTCCTTGAAATAGTTGCCGCTACCGTCATCCTAAACTGAGTCATGACAAGCAGAGTGCTTTCATGGTACCATGTTTCTATAATGCATCGTCAAAGAAGGCCTTCAGGTACGGTCTCGTACTGACTAGCATTGGAGACGACCAAATCATGGCAATTCATCAATTTCTGGTAAGTCCAGTGGTGGTTGGTGTTGGAGGCGACCGCGTCGTGAATATCGGGCTTCCATATCAGTAAAGTAGGAGATTGCTTGTTGCCGTTCCACTTCGGATAGGGCAACCACAATCAGCGATGCATTATTCTCGCTTGTAGGTGAGACATAGCCAAGACCATACCGCAGACAGATTCCGAACCAATGGAGACCTTCGGACATAATGAGATACTGGATTTTCAGGTCTGGCTCGTAGGACATCATCATGTCATCCACAATCCCGTCAACCACTTTCGTGAACCACTGCGCAAAGAATCGAATATCTGTTGTGGTCATACAGCCACAGTTACGTGACCATGCCCCTTGTTCATTCTGCACAACAACCCCGACGCGGACCCAATTCGAGTCATGATCATCCGTCGCCTCCGGTTGCTCATACCCCATAATTTCAAAGCGCACAAAATCGCCGTGACGACCAAACCATGTAAGCATAAGTGGCACCTCTATTGAGGAACAAGGATACAGGATACGTCACCACCAAGATGGGATGTTTATGTGAGTGGTAAATATACCGCGCAGGTATGGCGTGTGTAGCGCAAAGCCGCCCAACATGTCATTCACTCGCTCACCCGGTCTCGCGTCACTCCCTCACTCACGCCGCCTCGGGCCGCCCATCACGCCACAGGCCGTAGGTGGCAATCCCATGCTGGCGCGGCAGACCAAGTTCGTCAGGTGTCGGATCGGTTAAAATCAGCGCAAGATTGAGGCCGCGCTGCCGGAGCGGCAAGAGCGACGCCAGCAACCCGACGCCGCGCTGCCCGGTGATCACGACCACCGTGCTGCCCCAGCCGAGTCGCGCGCTGGCCTGTTGCAGCAGCGGCGGCAGCGTGCCTTCGCCGCCGGGTTCGAGCCGCCCCAGCACGCCCAGCACTTCAATCAGGTGCGAACGGCCCGCCGCAATCGGCAGAGTCAGTGGGTGCTGCTGAAGCAGCGGATCGATGCCGGTCGTACACAGCCCAATCGGCTGGCCTCGCTCGACAAGGTGGGCCGCAATCGAAGCGGCGGCGACCAACGCCCGCTCCATCATGTCGTAGATATAGCGCGAAGGATATTCTTCACGGGTGAAGGCCAGCGCGATCAAGGTTTCCAGCGCAATAGCAGGCTGGTAACGGCGCACCTGCGGTGCTTGCGCATGCGCGGTACTTTTCCAATCGATCCGGCGCACACCATCGGCAGCCTGGTAGGGCCGCACGCCGATGGGCCGGGCAGGGTCGCTGAACAGGCGCTGCCGGGCAGACAACGTGCCGTATGGCAGCGACGCGGGCAAACCAAGCTCATGGAGCGGCAGCACAGTCGGGTAAATGGTCAGCCCTGAGATTTCCTGGCCTGCCAGCGCGCGCTCGCCAAGCCCGAGCACATCGCCAGTACGCAGCGACAGCGGCCCAATGCGGTAGTAGCCGCGCTGCCGCCCGACCAATTCGTAGCGCAGCACGCGCCGTTCGCCCGCGCCGAGCGAGATCACCTCGCGCACAAGCGGCGGCGTGCGGAGCGCATAGGGAACGCTCTCGTTTAACGCAAGCCATGGGATCGGCAAGAGGCTGCGGTTGGTCACCTCAAGCTCAACCGTGAGCGACTCGCCTGCGAAGGCGGCCGTCGGCGCATGGCGCTTCCACAGCAGATTGTGCGGCCCACGCCGCAGCCACAGCCGCGCCAGTACCTGCAAGCCGACGATGACGTACAGCAGGTAGAAAAAAATCTCGCTCCGCAGCACGGCAGCGATGACGAACAGAATGATGGTCAGCCAGAACAGGTCGTTCATGAGTTAGTTTTGAGTTTTGAGTTTTGAGTTTTGAGTTTTGGAACTGGATTACTCCGCTACTCAAAACTCTTAACTGCTTTCTCCCAGGTCAAGTTTTGTTTCTTCAAGCACCGATTCGAGAATGGCCGCCGATGTGCGCCCGCGCAGCGCGCTTTCCGGGCGCACGAGCAGCCGGTGCCGCCACACGGGCACCGCCAGTGTCTTGACATCGTCAGGCACAACGTAGTCGCGGCCTTCCAGCGCGGCGCTGGCCTGCGCGGCCCGAAACAGTGCGAACGTCGCGCGCGGGCTGACACCGAGCGCAAGATCGCCATGGCGGCGCGTGTCATTCGCCAGCCGCACAAGGTAGTCGCGCACGTTGTCGGCGACATGCACCTGCCAGATCGCTTCTTGCAGCGCGGGCAGCACCGCGCCATCCACCACCTGCCCGATGCTCCCGATCGGATGCGCGCCTTCCAAGGCGTGCAGCATGCGCAATTCTTCATCAGACGATGGATAGCCGAGCGCCACTTCCAGCAAAAATCGGTCGAGCTGCGCCTCCGGCAGCGGGAACGTGCCTTCGAACTCAACCGGATTCTGGGTCGCCAGCACCAGGAATGGCTGCTGCAACGTGCGCGTCACGCCGTCAACCGTGACCTGCCCTTCGCCCATGGCCTCCAGCAGCGCGCTCTGCGTGCGCGGCGTGGCGCGGTTGATCTCGTCGGCCAGCAGAATATTGGCGAACACCGGCCCCGGCTGAAACTCAAACGCGCCTTCATTCTGACGATAGATCGAGACACCCAGCACGTCGTTCGGCAGCAGGTCCGGCGTGCATTGCAGGCGGCGAAACTCCAGCCCAAGCGACAGCGCCAGCGCCCGTGCCAGCATGGTCTTGCCAACGCCCGGCACATCCTCCAGCAGCGCATGGCCGCCGCACAGCAGCGCAATCAGCAGCAAATCCACGGTTGCAGCCTTGCCAACAATTACCCGCGCAACATTCGCCCGCACTGTATCAGCGAATGGCCGCACATCATTTAATGTTGCCACAACAATTCCTTAACAAAGAACAAAAAATAAAGAAAAAACTATGGCATCAGCCGCTCCTGCACCACGCCGCGCATGCCGACGTACTGGCCGATCATGTCGACCACCTCGCGCCGGTCAGCCACATCATGCGCGAAGTCAAGGTCGTCAGTTTCAATCGTCAGCATGGGACACAACTCGAAGCGCCGCAGCCACTCGTCATAGCGATGGTTGAGGTGCTCCAGGTAATCCGCAGGAATCGCCTGCTCATACGGACGCGAGCGGCCATTGATGCGTTTGAGCAGCGTCGGCACGCTGGCATGCAGATACACCAGCAGCGTCGGCGGCGTCATGCCGCGCACCAGCGCAGTAAACATCTTGCGATAGGTACGAAAATCGCGGTGCGAAAGGATGCCCTGCTCCAGCAAGCCCTTGACGAACACCTCGTAATCTTCGTAGATCGAGCGATCCTGGCAGACCGAAACTGGCGTGTCGGCAATTTCCTGATGCTGCTCGAAGCGTTGCGTCAGAAACCAGATCTGCGAGTGAAAACCCCAGCGCTCGCGGTCGGCGTAGTAATCGTCAAGGTAGGGATGGTCGGCGACGAGTTCGTAGTACGGCTGCCAGCCAAACTCCTCGGCCAGAATGCTCACAAGCGTGCTCTTGCCAACACCGATATTGCCAGCGATAGCAACATGATGCCGCCGGTTCAAACGTGTGTGCTCCACAGAAACGCGCTCCTCATGCTCAATTTGGAGCCACGATCATAGCATAGCCGGGCAGGAGTGACAAGGCGGCATGAGAGAGTGTGAGCGTGTGACGGGGTGAGGGGTGACATGGCGACGAGCACAACCTTCAACTCTCAGCTCATCACTCAAAACTCTTTGCTCACATCCCAAGCACCGCCCGCAACGCCGTATCTGTGTCGGCCATGTCCGGCAGCACGGCGTCGGCTTCGCATGCGCGCAGATCATCGACGCTGAACGGCCCGGTTGCCACGCCGACCGTGCGCGCGCCGCCCGCTTTGCCGCAACCGATGTCATGCGGTGTGTCGCCAATCACGACCACGTCCGCAGACGCGAACTGCTTGCCGTAGCGCCGCTCGGCCCGCTTGATCGCGATCGGCACGAGTTCCGGGCGGTGATGGTGGTCGCTGCCGAACGCGCCAACCTCCATGTCAAAATAGCCCAGCAAATCCATCAGTTCGAGCTTGAGGTGCGCGGCAGGCTTGACGTTGCCGGTCAGCACCGACTGCACGGTGTCGCGCTGCACCAGCGCGTCGAGCATAGCACGAATGCCCGGCAGCACGCGGGCGCGCTCGCGCAGTTCGGCGCGGCGGCGCGCAAGCTCGGCAACGTAGGTCTCCATGAAGCGCGGCACCATGCCACGCAATTCAGCTTGCTCGCGCTCGGCAAACGTTTCAAAAATAATTTGCTGGTCGGTCTTGCCGGCGTACGAGATGCGCTCGTTGTCCGACGAGCGGCCATACACTTCCAGCATCGCCGCGCGCATGGCTTCGCCCGCCACGCCACCGCTATACAGCAGCGTGCCATCAATATCCCACAGAATCAGTTTGGTCATACTATTCCGCCACAGAGGACACAGAGAACACAGAGCTATCATGCTGATGGTACGGCATGGCGGCAGAAAATGCAAAAGACGAAGAGCATTGATCTCTTCGTCTTTCGTCCTTCGTCTACCATGCGATAGTTTACAACGCGTCGCCTACTTTTGCGGCTCCGACGTGGGGGCTTCCGGTTTCTTGTCAATGCCGAGCAGCGGCGCGGCAGGCGTCACAAGCCGGTCCACAATTTTGCCCAGCCGCTCGAATTGCGGCCCAAGTTCGGTGTCCTTCAGCGGAATGTTCACCGGCACATCGAGCTTCACCGGAATAGTCGTCTGCAGCGGCACATCCAGCTTCAAACGAATCATCAGCGGCGTGCCGGCAGGCAAGTTCAGGTTCACATTCGGGTACAATTGCCCATACGGCCCCATGTCGATGAATGCAGGCACAGAAAGCGGCACATCCTGCGTTGTCGTCACCATGGTTGTCTGGTCGATCGGCACCATGAGATTCAAACCGAGCGGCTGACTCAGCGGGATGGTCGTCTTGATGTTGGCCGACTGCAACCCGGCGACGACGCTCTGCAATTCGGTTACATTTGCACGCGCAAAGCCCTGCGCCGTGAACGTCGTTGCCATGATTTGGCTGCGCCAACTGAACAGAAATGCGCCGAGCAGCACAAAAACAACGATCAGAATAATATTTATCACAAATGAAGTGATGATCATTGCCTTCCAAAACGAAGGCAAACCGACAAACAAGGGAGCTTGCCGGCGAGGCTCAGCGGTTGTGGTGCGTCGCAGGCTAAAGAACGGTCGTCGAGCTTCTGATTGGGCCATGTTCGGACTCCTTCATGACGTGCTACGGATAGCAGTAATCGAAGTATAAACTACGCATATGCATAACGCAACACACTTTTTATTGCGGAGTAGCGTCAGAAGCGTGACAAGCTGACATGCAAACACGATAGCATGCCTGTCTGGTGTAAAGAGTTATGCCGCCGGAGTTACGCGCTGCCAAAGTAGCGCAGCGCGATCCGCAGCCGTTCTTCGAGCGCGGTGGGCGCGTCGGCGGGCAATGCCGCAATCGCCGCGTTCGCTTCGGCGGCGCTGAAGCCCAGGCTGATCAGCGTCTCTGAGAGATCAGCGTTGGCGGCGGACACGGCAGCCGTTGGCATGGCCGACTCCACACCCGCGACCGCAACCTTGCCCTTCAGTTCCAACGCGATTCGCTCGGCCATCTTCTTGCCGATGCCTGGCACGCGCGATAATCGAGTTGTGTCACCGCCCGCGATGGCGACCCGCACTTCGTCGGTTGAGCCGGACGAGAGCAGGCTCAACGCGACGCGCGGCCCGACGCCGCTCACGGTCAGCAGCGTCTCGAACAGGTGGCGCTGGTCGAGCGTGGCAAAGCCGTACAATGCCATGATATCTTCGCGGATGTGCATGTAGGTGTACAGCATCACGTCGCCGCCCAATTCACCGAGATTACTCAGCACATTGCGCGGCGCGTAGATCATCCAGCCAATGCCGCCGGTTTCAATCACCGCATGATCGACGCTCATGAAAATAAGTTTGCCACGGACGGAAGCTATCATGGTTTGTATTCTGATAGTATGGATGCTCGCGCCGTATTATACCAGCAATCTGCCGGTCGCAACATTGACGCCATGCAGGCCAGTTGCTATAATCACCGCGTTCTTTCTACCTCACGCTGCCATGCGGGGCATCAAACCGTCGCCCACTCATCATTCAACAGCATCATGCTCGCTGTCGAGCACGAAAGGAGCGCCACAATGGAGTACCAGCTTTCTGAAGATCACCAGATGCTGCGGCAGGCCATCCGCGAGTTTGTCAATAAAGAGATCGCGCCGATTGCGCGCGCAATTGACGAAGAAGAGCGCGTGCCGTTTGAAACATTGAAGAAAATAGGCGAGCTTGGCTTTCTCGGCATTCCATTTCCAGAGGAGTACGGCGGGATTGACATGGGGATTGTCGGCTACTGCGTGCTGATGGAGGAGCTGAATCGCAAGTGCGCCTCGCACGGCACGATTATCGGCGCGCATGTGCAGCTTGCGGCAACCTCAATCTATCTGGCTGGCAACGAACAGCAGAAAGACACGTACCTGCGCCCGCTCATTTCAGGCGAAAAGTGGGGCGCATGGGCGCTGACCGAGCCGAACGCCGGTTCAGACGCGGCGCACCTGCGTACCATGGCGACGCAAAAGGGCGACGAATGGGTACTGAACGGCTCCAAAATGTGGATCACCAACAGCTCGTTCGCCGACATCCTGGTGGTCTTCGCGCGCACCGAGCCCGAGGCCGGGCCGCGCGGCATCACGGCCTTCATCGTCGAGAAGGATTTTCCGGGCTTCAAGGTCGGCAAGGTCGAGGCCAAGATGGGGCTGCGGGCCTCGCACACCGCTTCGATCTACTTCGAGGACTGCCGCGTGCCGAAGGAAAACGTACTCGGCGAGCTCGGCAAAGGCTACGGCCTGGCGATGCAGACGCTCGACATCGGGCGCGTGGGGCTGGGGGCCGGGGCGCTGGGCGCGGCCAAGGAGGCGTTCGAGATGTGCCAGCGCTACGCGGTTGAGCGGCAGCAATTTGGCCGCCCGATTGCTGATTTCCAGGCGATTCAGTTCAAACTGGCCGACATGGCGATGAAAATTTACACCATGGAGCAGATCGTGTACGACTGCGCCAACAAGGTGGATCGCCGCGAGCCAGCGCGGATCGAGTCGAGCATTGTCAAGCTGTACTGCACCGACATGCTCTCGCAGATTCTGGACGAAGCGATTCAGATTCACGGCGGCATGGGCTTCTCGCGCGAGCTGCCGCTGGAGCGCATGTACCGCGACGCGCGCGTGTTCCG
>DASTWM010000047.1:0-23129 GCA_035765855.1 Roseiflexaceae bacterium | reverse complement strand
CCATTATATCAGCAGAATGTAAGGAAAATGTCATCTATAAGCGTATCTTGAACCGAGCGCATTATACAGTTAAAAATCAGTTAACTCAACATACCAAAGGTACTATCTGCACATAGTACCTGATCATGTTTCCTGAACGTATACGGCGTGCAGCGCGCCTGATTATGCTACAATGCGCGTCGAACTGCGCGCAGTTTCATAGTAGGACAGGTATGCATTTTCCTGGTACATCGGCGCTTCCACGCGTCAAAGCGTATACTCATGCGCTCCCAATCCATAGTCTAATAACATTGGGACTGCTGCTTGTCGCGGCGCTGCCACGGCTGTGGCATCTGGCGGATTTTTTCACCATTGATGAAGTATTTCACTGGACTCAGCGCACGGAACGCTTCAGCGCAGCACTCGCCGCCCATGACTGGGCCGCCACGAACCTGACCGGGCACCCCGGCGTGACGTTACTGTGGCTCAGCAGCGGCGGGCTGGCGCTAGAGCGAGCAGCCGTCGCAAACGGCTGGATTGCTCCCCCGTCTGCCCTTGAATATCTGGCATGGCTACGCGCGCCCTCGACCCTTCTGGAAGTACTGGCTGTCCCGCTCGCATATATACTCCTGCGCCGCCTTGTCTCGCCCATGACGGCCCTGCTCGCCGCGCTGCTGTGGGCGCTCTCGCCATACTTGATCATGCATGGCCGCCTGTTGCATCTGGACGCGCTGCTGACCACATTTGTGACATTCAGCCTGCTGCTGCTGCTTATGGCGACGAGCGACGAACGACGAAGGGCGAACGACGAGAGCATTGACAACAAAGAACAAAGAGCAAAGAACCACAGTTCCCATGAGTTCCGCAGTTCCGCAGTTCCCCGGTTCCCGCTCGTCGCTTCCGGCGTTTGCGCGGGGTTGGCGCTGCTCACCAAAGGCCCGGCGCTGATTCTGCTGCCGGTGGTGGGGCTGCTGCTGCTCGGATTGCCGAGTGCCGAGTGCCGAGTGCCGATTGGCCGAGAACATGATCGCTTTCGTCCTTCGTCCTTCGTCCTTCGTCTTCTGGCGCGCTATGCCCTCTGGCTCGGCGTGGCGCTGCTCGTGGTTGTGGCGCTGTGGCCTGCGCTGTGGAGCGACCCGCTCGCCGCGCTCCAGAAGTACACCGATGAAATTGTGTTCAATGGCGGGCGACCCAACGGCGACGGGCAATTCTTCCTTGGCCATGCGGTAGGCGATCCGGGGCCACTCTTTTACCCTGTAGCGGATCTGTTCCGCATGACGCCCGCCATGCTGCCTGGATTAGTAGCTCTGCCATTAACGCTTGTGCGACGGACGACGACCGGCGAACGACGAATGACGAACGATGAACGACGAGTGATGCTGGCGTTAGCGTTCTTTGTGCTGTTCTGGACCTTGGTGATGACCATGGGGCAGAAGAAGTTCGACCGCTACGTGCTGCCGACGTGGCCTGCGCTGCTTATTCTGGCGGCGGCAGGCTGGACGGCACTGCTCCAATCGCTGCGTCACTGGCAGGTCACGCGAACGATTGCTGCCGCAGGTATCGTCGCTCTGCTCCTGTTCGACAGCGTGCAACTCGCCATGCTTCAGCCGTATTATCTGAGCTACTACAATCCTCTTTTGGGCGGCGGTGCTGCTGCGCAGCGCGTCCTGCTCATCGGCTGGGGCGAAGGCATGGACAAAGTCGGCGCATGGCTGCGCAGTCGGCCCGACATCATGAACGGGCAGGTGCTGTCGACTCTCGATGTCACGCTCCAGCCGTTTGTGCCGGTGCCGGTGCAGGATGTGACACATCTCGGCAGCACACCGGCGAACTACGCCGTTGCGTATCTTGAGTCGCTTCAGCGCGGCGCGTACCCGCAGATCTATCACCAAATCCAACAAACCGTGCCGCTCACGACGATCACGATCAACGGTATTCAGTACGCAAAAATATACCAACTTCCCAAACCATTCGACCAGCCAGTTGACGCGCAGTTCGGTGCAGCGCTGCATCTGCGCGGCTTCAGCATGGCGCGCGGGCCGCAGCAACTGATCATCACGCCATCGTGGGATGTGCGCGCCCAACCGCCCGCCGAGTACCACATGTTTCTGCACCTGCTCGACGAAGCCGGGCAGCGCGTGGCGCAAGTGGATGTACCGCCCGGCGGCGGTGAGGCTCCACCGACGAACCAGTGGCAGCCCGGCCAGCAGATCGCCGTGCCGATCGGCCTCGGCCTGCCCGCTAATCTTCCCGCAGGCCAGTATCGGCTCGTCATGGGGCTGTATGACGTCGCGACCAATCAGCGCGTGCCATTCACCGGCGGCACGCAGGCCGACCCGGCACAGGCCGGTGCAAATGCGCTGCTGCTTCAAGAGATAACATTGCCATGATCGATTTACAAATCCACACCACGGCGACACCGCACCACGCGACTTGGGAGCCTGAAGCGCTCGTCCTTGCGGCGAAACAGGCGGGCCTCAGTACCATCGCCGTGACCGATCACAACACCACGGCCAGCGTGCGCGCCACGCTGGCAGCGGGCGCGCAGCATGGTGTCCATGTCATCCCCGGCGTTGAGATTGACAGCGGCTTCAACGGCAAGCTCTGGCACACGCTGGTGTACGGCGTCGCGCCCGATGACCCGGCGCTGCTGGCGCTGTGCCGCGCGGTGTTCGAGCGCAACGCGGAGGACGCCGCGCGGCTGCGAACCGCGCTTACAGTGCAGGGCTTTGCGCTGCCCAGCTTCGGGGAGCTTGGCCGCCCGCCGAACGTAGCGGAGGTCGGCGCGGCGCTGGCCCGCCACAACGATCTGCCGGGCCGCCAGCAGGGCGAAGATGACGAGAGCGCCGGAATGCACTTCATCCTGACGCAGTTGCAGGGCGGCTACAATCCCGTCGGTGTCGACGAAATTATCGAAGTGGCGCATGCCAGCGGCGGCGTAGCAGTCCTGGCCCATCCCGGTCGCTCAAAGGGCATCTACGCCATTCCCGCCACTGCTGATAACATCGCGGTCATGGCGGCTGCCGGACTGGACGGCGTTGAGGTGTGGTATCCGACGCATAGCGCCGAGCAGCGCCAATTCTACGCCGCGCTTGCACAAGAGCACGGCCTGCTCATCACGGGCGGCTCGGATTCACACGGCCCGCATCAACCGCTGGCGCACTGGTCCGAAGATTTATGTCAAGTATTTCTTGAGCGAATGATTTAGATAGGAACCTGTTATGACCACTTCCGATCTCTGTATTCTCATGGTCCACGCCCATCCCGACGACGAGTGCCTTTCGACTGGCGGCGTGCTGGCGCGCTATAGCGCCGAGGGCATCCGCACCGTGCTGGTTATCGCGACCGGCGGCGAAGAGGGCGAAATCGTCGTGCCGGAGATTGATACGCCCGAAAACCACGCCAATCTGCGCGCCATCCGCGACAAAGAACTGGCGTGTTCAGTCAAGAAATTGGGGATCAACGTATTGGAGCGGCTGGAATATCGCGACTCGGGCATGGTCGGCACGGAGGCCAACAACCACCCCGAGTCATTTCATCAGGCCGACAAAGACGAGGCCACCCGGCGGCTCGTCGCGCTCATTCGCCGCTACCGCCCGCAGGTGCTGGTCACGTATGACGAGCATGGCGGCTACGGCCACCCCGATCACATCGCCTGCCATGAAATCACCCTGGCGGCCTTCGACGCGGCGGGCGACCCGGCGCACTACCCTGACGATGGCGCGCCATGGACGCCGCAGAAGCTGTACTACACCGCGTTCCCGCGCAGCGCCATGTACCGCGCCTGGCAACTGCTGCGCGAGCAGGGCGTCAAGACGCCGCTCGACAACCCGGATTTCGACATTACGCGCTTCACCACGCCCGACACGCGCATTACCACCGAGGTACCAATCGGCGAATACCTCCAGCAGAAGCATGATGCCATCGAATGCCATATCACGCAGATTGTGCCAACACACCCGATGCTGTCGCTGCCGCTGGAGACTATGCGGGAATTGTTTGGCATGGAGTATTTCATCCGCGCCGCCTCGCGTGTGGACGTTCCGGCGAGCGGCGATGCGCCAGAGGATGATCTGTTCGCCGGATTGCGTTAACGAGCCACAGAGGAAAATAAAGCCACTTTACCCTCACCCCGTCGTACTGCTCCTCTCCCATTGAGAGAGGAGCAGTACGACGGGGTGAGAGATAATTACCAGATCGCGCTCATGATCGAGCTGTTCAGGCCGCTGCCAATCCCCAGCAGTGCCACCCGGTCGCCCGATGCGAGCTTGCCCGACTCAGCAGCCTGCGCCAGCGAGATCGGTAGCGCCGCCGGGCCGATGTTGCCCAGCCACGGGAAATTCAGTTGCACCTTCGAGGGCGTGATGCCAATCGTTTCAATGACGGCGGCGGTGTGGCGCGCGCTGACCTGGTGCGGCGCGTACGCTGCGATATTCTCATCGCCCCACCCCTCGAACTCCTCCTGCGCCTGCTGCCATGTCTGCGCCATGAGCTTCGTACCGGCGACGAGCAGCGCATGCGCGTCGGTCTTCATGCCGCCAATATTGCCCACGCAGAGCTGATTGTGCTCGGTGGCGGCCATGGTGATTGCGCCCTCCAGTCGGTGGCCGGTGCGCGAAACGTCGGTGTGAGCTAGCACCATCGCCACTGAGCCGGAGCCGAGTGTCAGCGTCGCAAAATTATCGAAGAAATCTTGCAGCGTTGTGCCAGGCTGGTGCAATCGTTTGATGGTGGCTTCCACCGTCTCGCGCGACGTTTCGCCGTTGACGACGATGCCGTACTTGATCACGCCCGCGTCAATTAGCATGCCAATGTTTGCCATGCCGTTCAGGAAGCCAAGGCATGCATTGCGCACATCGTAGTTCATGCAGGTCTGCGCGAGGCCAAGATTGCCATGGACGAACACCGCTGTCGAAGGCTCAAGGTAATCCTGGCAGACCGACGTGTTGATCAGGCAGCCAATCTCCTGCGGGTCAATCTCGGCTTTTTCAATCGCCATGCGCGCCGCCTCGGTCGCCAGATCGCTCGGACGCACGCCTTCGTCCCACCAGCGCCGCTCTTTGATGCCGGAGAGTTGCTCCAGCCGCCCATGTGGAATGCCAAGCCGTTGCATCGGTTCAGCCAGCTGATCTTCCAGATAGGCTGATGTTACGCGGTGCGGCGGCAATACATATGCTATCGACTCAATCGCAACGTTTCGAAAATGCACGTTTCCCTCCTCCTGATACGGAGACGCATAAAAGATGTTCTATACTTTACCACAAACTATGCCGTGACATACGTATGTTGTATGACATGTTTATAACACAATAATACAATGCAAAGCCGCAGAATATAACGCTATGCGTTGTAAATTAACGCTATGCGTTATTTTGTTACTTTACGATGGAACTTTCATAATAATCACTGTTGCTACTAACTCATGATGCTATGAGGTGAGGGCATTGATGTGGCTTGACGCTGCCCTGCTACGAGCGGTACGTCATGTTTTTCTATGCCCATGATCGCTTTCTCGCGCGCATTTGATCAAAGGCTTACATGCCTGGCCCCCTCACCCTCGGTCGATCTCAGCGGGAGCGGAGAGCGGCGGCAGCCGCAGGGCAAGGACATGGTGCAATTGATCTGCACAGCGTTATAGGAGCGGAGAACGGGCAGGAAATAGCAGCATGAGCGATGCGTGCTTCAAAGCTGTGCTTTCATTCACGAGTTTGCATGATCTTGTGGTATAATCGCCGACAGTCTTCGTGAAGATTCGCACGAAATTGAACTTGCCAGCATGAGGTATTAGTGTATAATGGTGCAGAGAAACAGATACAGCTGCATAGAATCCTTCTCATTGCTGCGCCGACAAACGTGTCGAGAGCCTGGCTGAGTAAGCTTGCTTTGGTGCGCCCTGCATGTGGAAGTAGCACTCACCCGTTGTTGATTCGGATGATGCGCAACGCTACTCACCTTCTGCTTTGGTGTACCTTCTAACCATGTTCAGTGTGCTCTTTATGTTTTACCGGTAACTAGCAAAAGCCCATTGCCCCCTGCAGGCTAGAAAGACGCTCAATGGCAGTAGAAACACGCCGCACAGCTCAGGTGTTTCCACGCAGTGCGAACACCCTCATTTGGATCAGCATCCTCGCCAGTGCGCTGCTTTTCGCGCTTGGCATAGGAGCACTGTATTACTTCACCCAGTCTGGCTGGGCCAGAGGTGTCGGCCAGGACATCACACAACCTGTTCCCTACAGTCATCAATTGCATGTCAGTGGTCTCAAGATCGATTGTCGCTACTGCCATAATTATGTTGAGCAGTCGCACTTCGCGAATGTTCCCGCAACTGAGACGTGCATGTCGTGCCACTCCGTGATTCGCACGAACAGCCCGAACCTTGCGCTGGTGCGCGAGAGTTGGGTGCAGGATGTGCCGATCGAGTGGAACCGCGTGCATGATCTTCCTGATTTTGTGTATTTCAATCACAGTAGCCATATTGCGAAAGGCGTGGGCTGCTCCACATGTCATGGCAATATTGCCGAGATGCCCGTGGTTCATAAAGTGGCTACGTTGCAGATGGGCTGGTGTTTGGACTGCCACCGTAATCCTGAAAAGTACGTGCGCCCGAAGGAAGAAATTTATAACACCGACTGGCGGCCACCGCCTGATCAGATTGCACAGGGCCTTCAACTGATGAAAGAGTACCGCATTCGCGGCTCATACCAATTGACGAACTGTTCCATTTGCCACCGATAGCAGTGTGAGGATATGAGTAAAGAAATTATCAAGCTACAGGACGTTCGGGCTCGTCTTGCCGGGGATAGAGGAAAGCGACAGTGGCGCAGCATTGAAGAACTCGCCGAGACAGCAGAGTTCGATGAACTTGTTCGCCGCGAGTTTCCGAGCCAGGCAGGTGAGCTTCGCGATCCGGTAACGCGCCGTTCCTTTTTGAAAATGATGGGCGCCTCGCTTGCATTGGCGGGCCTGACCGGTTGCGAATATAACGTTGCCCAACCACAAGAGAAGATTGTTCCCTACGTCCGCCTCCCAGAAGGGTTGATTCCGGGCAAGCCGCTGTTCTTCGCGACGGCCATGCCGTTTCAAGGCTATGGCCTGGGCCTGGTGGTCGAGCAGCACGAAGGTCGCCCGACGAAAATCGAGGGCAATCCCGACCATCCGGCAACCATGGGGGCCAGCAACGTGTGGATGCAAGCGTCGATCCTCACGATGTACGACCCGGATCGTTCCAAATCAATTAGCTATAACAAGCAGGAAAGCACCTGGGAGAATTTTACAGGTGCGCTCACGCAGTCGCTCAATCAGTTGCGCGGCAACGGCGGCGCGGGCATGCGCCTGCTGACTGAGACGATCACATCGCCAACGCTGATCGCGCAGATTCAGCAGTTGCAGCAAGCCTTTCCGCAGATGCAATGGGTTCAGTACGATCCCATTTCGCGCGACAATGTGCGCGCAGGCGCGCAGCTTGCCTTCGGCAACATCGTCAATACGATCTATGATTTCAGCCAGGCGCGGACGATTGTGTCGCTCGATTCGGACTTCATGGTCACCGAGCCAGGCCACCTGCGGTACGCGCGGCAGTTCGCGCAGACGCGCCTGGTGCGCAAGAGCAATCCGGCCATGAGCCGCTTCTATGTGGCCGAAAGCACGCCGACGATCACAAGCACGCAGGCCGATCATCGGCTTCCGGTAAGCTCATCACGGATCGATGCACTGGCACGCGCCATTGCAGCACAGGTCGGCGTCGGCGGCGTGACGGCGGGCGAAGGACTGAGCGATGCCGAGAACCGCTGGGTGACTGCGGTTGTGCAGGATCTGAAAGCAAGTGGTGGCGCAAGCATTGTTATTACGGGCGAGCAACAGCCACCAGTTGTTCACGCTCTTGTTCATGCAATCAACCAGCAGCTTGGCAACGTCGGCAAGACGGTGCAATACACCAACCCAATTGAGGCGAATCCCGGCATTCAGTTCGACGGGCTGCGGCAGCTTGTCACCGACATGAACAGCGGCGCGGTGCAGTTGCTGCTCATGCTGGAAGGCAACCCTGTTTACAACGCGCCCGCTGACCTCAACTTTACTGCCGCGCTGAAGAAGGTTCCGCTCAGCATTCATTATGGTCTGTTCAATGATGAAACATCCGCGAACAGCACCTGGCATGTGAATGCTTCTCACTATCTCGAAATGTGGAGCGATGTGCGCGCATTTGACGGCACGGCTTCTGTGATACAGCCACTGATCGCCCCGCTGTACGGCTCGCGCTCACCGCATGAACTGCTGGATGCGCTGCTTGGGCAGCCGCCACGCTCCGGCTATGATGTGGTGCGCGGCTACTGGCAGGGCCAGTTAGGCACTACCTTCGAGCAGGCATGGGAAAGCGCGCTGCGCAATGGTGTGTTACCGAACACAGCCCAACAGCCTCAGCAGGTGTCGCTGCAAGGGAACTTTGCGGCACAGCAGGCTGCCGCGCCCGCCGCGAATGACGCTCTGGAGATTGCGTTCCGGCCCGATCCGTCGGTCTGGGATGGCAGCTATGCGAATAATGGATGGATGCAGGAGTTGCCGAATCCATTCACGAAGTTGACATGGGACAATGCAGCGTACGTCAGCCCGAAACGCGCGCAGGATCTCAGCCTGCAAGAAGGCGATGTCGTAACGCTGAATTACAAGGGCCAGAGTATTGAAGCGCCGGTGATTCCGCTGCCTGGTCAGGCAGACAATACTGTGACGGTACACCTTGGCTATGGTCGCCAGAACATTGGCGTAATCAGCGCGCCCGACGGCGTGCAGATCGGCTTCAATGCCTACCAATTCCGCACCAGCGATGCGCCATGGTTCAACACTGGCCTCCAGGTCCAGAAAACGGGCCGCCGGCATGATCTGGTCACAACGCGCAACAACTACGTGATCGACCAGCAGGTGTACTCGGCTGCCGAGCGACGCGAGATTGTGCGGGTTGCGACGCTGGATGAATATCAGAAGAATCCCACGTTTGCTCAGCCAGAACCACACCGGCTGACCGAAGAGCAAGTCGAAAGCACTGAACATAATACAAATATGGTCGATCCTGTGCCGCAGGGCGGTAAGGAAAGCCCGTATGTTTCACTGCTCCCGAACTACCCGTATCCCGGCTACGCGTGGGGCATGACGATCGACCTGAACACCTGCATCGGCTGCAATGCCTGTGTCACAGCCTGCCAGGCTGAAAATAATATTCCCGTGGTCGGCAAGCAACAGGTCGCGCTGGGCCGTGAAATGTTCTGGATCCGCATCGATCAATATTATCATGGCGACCTTGAAAATCCCAAGGTATACAACCAGCCCATGCTGTGCCAGCACTGCGAACACGCCCCGTGTGAGTTGGTGTGTCCGGTCGCTGCAACCGTTCACGATGCAGAGGGCTTGAACGCCATGGTGTACAACCGCTGTGTTGGCACCAAGTACTGCTCGAACAACTGCCCGTACAAAGTGCGGCGGTTTAACTTCTTGCAGTACCAGGATGAGGCCACGCAGAGCCTGAAATTGCAGCGCAATCCGAATGTAACGGTGCGCTCCCGCGGTGTGATGGAAAAATGCACGTACTGCGTGCAACGAATCGCTGCCGCCCGACAGGATGCGGAACGGCTGGGTCAGGAAATTCAAGATGGCGGCATCATCACGGCATGCCAGCAGGCGTGTCCAACAAATGCCATTGTCTTCGGCAACATCAACGATAAAGGCAGCCAGGTTGCGCAACTAAAGGCCGAGCCAACGAACTACGGCGTGCTCACGGAGTTGAACACACAGCCACGCACAACCTATCTCGCACGTGTCTGGAACCCAAATCCTGCAGTTGGTGAGACGGAGTAACATATGCAAGAGTCACAATCGGTCGAGCCGGTCACCAGCAGTAACACTGACCTGTTGCTTGAGCCAACAACCAATTACACCCGTATCACGCAGCAAGTCGCTGATATTATATTGACGCCTTTGCTGAAGACACCGCGTGGATGGTTGTTCGGCTTCCTGATCTCTGCGACGGCACTGTTGCTCTTCTTGTACACACTTGGCTATCTCGTTGCAGCAGGCGTTGGTCTGTGGGGTGTGAATATTCCAGTCGCCTGGGGTATGGACATCCTCAACTTTGTGTGGTGGATCGGCATTGGTCATGCCGGAACGCTGATTTCTGCCATTCTGTTGCTGTTTCGGCAGGAATGGCGCACCTCCATCAATCGCTTTGCCGAGGCGATGACGATTTTCGCCGTGATCTGCGCCGGTATGTACCCAATCTTCCATCTTGGGCGACCATGGCTGGCCTACTGGGTGCTTCCGTACCCCAATACCATGGGCATGTGGCCGCAGTTTCGCAGCCCGCTCGAATGGGACGTGTTCGCCATCTCGACGTACTTTACCGTGTCGTTGTTGTTCTGGCTTACTGGTCTTATCCCCGACTTTGCAACCCTGCGCGATCGAACCGATAATCGCGTACTGAAGTACATATATGGGACAGTCGCGCTCGGCTGGCGCGGATCGGCTATTCACTGGCACCGCTACGAACTTGCATCACTGCTGCTGGCAGGCCTTTCAACGCCACTGGTTGTTTCCGTGCATAGTATCGTGAGTCTTGACTTCGCTGTGGCACAGGTTCCGGGCTGGA
Organism: Roseiflexaceae bacterium; assembly: GCA_035765855.1. Lineage (GTDB taxonomy): Bacteria > Chloroflexota > Chloroflexia > Chloroflexales > Roseiflexaceae > DASTWM01. The sequence goes on along the minus strand of DASTWM010000047.1, from coordinate 12,520 downwards.
ATGTGACGATTTTTCCGCCGTATTTCGTGGCTGGCGCGATCTTCGCTGGCTTCGCCATGGTGCTGCTGCTGATGATCCCGCTGCGGTCATACTACAACCTTCAGGAACTCATTACCCCAAAGCACGTTGATGTAATGGGCAAGGTTCTGCTGGCGACTGGCATGGTCGTTGCGTATGGGTATTTCACTGAAGCACTCTTCGCGTGGTACAGCGGCGGTGAATTTGAGCGCTTTTTGCTGATTGATCGGGCAACTGGTGGCTATGCATGGGCCTACTGGTCGCTGATCTTCTGCAACGTTCTGACGCCGCAGGCGCTATGGATTCCGCGTATTCGCCGTAGCCTGCCAGCGATGCTCGTCATTTCGCTGATCGTCAGCGTCGGCATGTGGCTTGAGCGCTTTGTGATCATTGTAATCAGCCTGCACCGCGACTTTCTGCCGTCATCATGGGGTTGGTACACACCGTCGTTCTGGGACTGGATGTTCTATATCGGCACATTTGGTATCTTCTTCACCGGCATGTTCCTGTTCATCCGCGCTATGCCATCTATTGCCATCTTCGAGGTGCGCAGCCTGTTTTACAAATACCGCGAAAATAGGGGCAATTCCGGTGAGGTTCAGGGATTTGCACCGATCACCAAGGATGTTACGCAATAGCTAGAGGATACAGAGCATGGAATCACGCTTGCCACCACGAATGAGCGCAACCGCGCCTGCGCCACGGCTGCATGGTCTGGTTGCCGAATTTGAAGATCCGGATAATCTGCTTGCCGCCGCGCATAAAGCACATGAAGCAGGCTACCGCCGCATGGACGCTTATTCGCCGTTTCCAATCGAGGAACTGTCAGAGGCGATTGGCTTCCATCACACCCGCTTGCCGGCCGTCGTGCTGCTCGCGGGGTTGACAGGCATGGTTTGTGGTTTTTTGTTGCAATACATTGCACTTGGACTTGACTATCCGCTCAATATCGATGGGCGCGCGCTGTTCAGCTGGCAATCATTCGTGCCGATCACATTTGAAGGTGCAATCCTGTTTGCATCTATCGGTGCGGTGTTGAGCTGGATTCTGATGAATGGATTACCTCGCCCGTACCATCCGATTTTCAATGCGCCGAACTTTGAGCGCGCAACACAGGATCGCTTCTTTCTGTGCATTGAGGCCCGTGACCCGAAATTCAATCGCCAGGGTACCCAGCAGTTCCTGGAAAGCCTTGGCCCGACAATCGTTTCCGAAGTCGCTGACTAGTCCGACTGAGAGGCACGCATGCAGAGCGAACGACGAACTCGTTCAACAAAGATACCCTGGACGCGGCTCATCCGCATGGGATGGGTTGGATTCTGCCTTGTATTTGTTGCCGCATGTCACCTGGACATGTACAACCAGGCCCATTACCAACCATACGAGGAAAGCACGTTCTTTCGCAACGGTGCCGCATCGCGCCCGCTGGAGCCAGGCGTGGTGGCGCGCCAGCCCGGCCCAACAGCAGAGTCGATCGATCAGACACAAGCCGTTGCTACCGGTCATGATGCGCAAGGGAACTTTGTTGCGCAGAATCCACTACCCGTCAATGAAGCGCTGATTGCCCGTGGCACAGATCGTTTTGCCATCTTCTGTGCGCCATGCCACGGCACGCTGGCCAATGGCAAAGGTGTTACAGCACGCTACTTCAATCCGCCGCCCGCGTCGCTGTACATCGCGCGGCTGAAGGAAGCGCCAGATGGGTATTTGTACGACGTGATCACCAATGGCAAGGGCGAGATGTTCTCCTATGCGTCACGCATTCCGGTGGAAGATCGCTGGGCTATTATTGCGTACATTCGCCAGATTCAGCAGAATCCACCCGCAGGCGTTAAGCCGGAAGATCTGGTGGAAACAACGCCGACGCCCACAAAGCAGCAGAGTGGACAGCAGAACAACGCGCAGCCGACTGCTACACCCTGATTGGGGACAGTCATCTGTATATAAGCAAGGAAAGGAGGAGCGGCGTAGCGTGCTTGCCTATGACAACCGCGCGCCGCTAGCATTATGACAACACGATCGCAGTTGTTTAGTCCCCAGTTTGCGCGCGTTCAGCGAATAGCGTTGGTCGTTGGCGCCGTTGCGCTGCTGATTTGCCTGATCTATGCGTTTTTGAACGGCACGCAGTTCTTTCAATCATATCTGTACGCCTTTGTCTTCTGGGTCGGCCTGTCACTTGGCTCGCTGATCTGGTTGATGATTCAGCACCTGACCGGCGGGCGCTGGCCCGTGCCGACGCGGCGCATCTTTGAAGCAGGCGCGATGACACTTCCGCTCATGGGTGTGCTGTTCATCCCGCTGCTCTTTGGCCTTACTGTGCTCTACCCGTGGGCCCGCGCTGGCGCGCAGAATGATCCGATTATTGCTGCAAAAGGTCTGTATTTAACGACAGGCTTTTTTATCGTTCGCCAAATCATCTATTTTGTCATCTGGTCAACGCTCGCGATTGTGCTTAACCGCATGTCAGCGCGCCTCGATACACGTGACGACCCGGCGTTGCGCCGCCGCATGGAATGGGTGAGCGGTCCTGGCGTGGTAATCTATGTGCTGACTATGACGTTCGCAGCAATTGATTGGAGTATGTCGCTCGAACCCGATTTCTACTCATCCATGTACGCGGTGATCTATATGATTGGGCAAGGTCTGAATGCACTTGCGTTTACCGCAATTGTCTTGCACCTGCTGCGCAATCGTGAGCCGCTGGCGACCTACGCAACCCCGCCACGCTTCCATGACATTGGCAGCCTGACATTTGCGATGATTGTATTTTGGACATATACAAGTTTCAGCCAGTATCTCATTATCTGGTCGAGCAACACGGCTGAATTGGCACCGTGGTACGCAGAGCATGGCAGCAATGGATGGCAGTATTTCGCAATCGCATTGATTGTATTCCAGTTCTTCACCCCGTTTTTTATATTGCTATCGCGCAAAGTCAAGCGCAGCAGCTACTATCTGTCCATCATTGCTGGCTTTATTATTTTCATGCGACTGGTGGACATTTTCTGGGTTATCATGCCTTCGTTCCATCCCGAAAGTGTGTATGTCCATCCACTTGATATCATCGCGCTGCTCGGTATCGGCGGTGTGTGGCTCACGGCATTCCTGTGGGCGCTCGGTCGCAAGCCGCTGGTCCCAAACAATGTGCCAGCCGCGCAGCGGATGCAGCAGCAAGCTGCGCATGGGCATAGCAGCTAGAGACTAACTCCAGCACACCAGACTGAACACACACGGCGGGAAGCTGAGCTTCCCGCCGTGTGGCATGTCGCATTCTGATCCTGCATTCCTGAAAAGATATTAGCGCACTTCGGACTCTTCCATGAGCGCAATCTGACGCGCAACTTCTTCAATGGCCGCCCGCTGCTTGCGGTACAAATCGGACTCGCTCATCGCCAGGCGCTCAGCCGCGTCGCGCGCCCGCCGCCCCTGCAAGAAGCGCATCTCCAGAATGTTGTACATCAGCCACTCCTGCGCGGAAGGATCAAGCTGGTCATCGGGGCGCAGGTTTTCGATAGCTTTGCGCAACACCGCCTGCAACGCGCGGGTGGGGCTACCGCCCTGATCGTTCAGCACCCGCCGCACCGCGCGCAGTTCAAGCAACGGGCTGTCGGACAGCTTCGGGCCGCCCCAATAATGCGCCAACGCATCTTTCACCAGTTGCGGGAACTCCGGCAACAGCGCGACTTCGGCATCCAGCGTTTCCAGCGCGGCGGGCGTGGCCTGCTCCAGGCGGCTGTTCAATTCCTGCAACGAGCGTACTTCCGGGTCCATGCCGCGCAAGGTCGTGAACAGGCGGTGCTGCATCTGCACGGTCGCCAGCGCGAGTTCCATCTGGTGCGCAAGCACGCCAACCAACCGGCGCGCCTCGGGGCTCAGGCCGTTTTGCGACGCCGCCACGCCCAGCGCGCCGAGGAAATCGCCTTCGGGGCCACGCAGCGGCAGCAGCGAAAAGCCGTTGCATCGCAGAAATGCCTCAGGTGGCGGCAGCGCTTTCGGCTCGCGCGGCGCGATGGCGGCCACTTGCGGCATGATCGTGAGCAGCGGGTGCTCATGCGCAAACTGCTTGACGGCCCGCCGCGACCCGACAAACGTTTTAATCGTAAATCCATGCTCGTCGTCTGGCGCGGCCACAAAGCCGGTATCGACCCGCAGCGAACCACAGATCACGAGCAATGTATTTTCCAGCAAACTGCGCAGGTCGGCGTAGGTAAATGTGCTGCGCGGCAGCGTGCGCAGAAAATCAATCTCGGCATGATCCTGCGTGTAGATTAAGGCATCAAGGTACGGGCGCACGCGACTCACAAAGATCGGCATGAGCACCGTCATAATCATGACGCCAAACACCGTCAGCGTCGTCCTGGGCAATCCGAGCCAGCGCTCCAGCACCGGCACAGCCTTTAAAAAGAGAATGATTGTGACGCCAACAAACGGCCCGTACAGGCCCCAGCGCACGAAATCCTGCTTGATAATCCGATCTGGCAGCAGCATGCCCTGAAAAGCAATGCTGTACACCATGATGGTGATCATGACGGCGACACTCGCGTTGCCGATCGCTGCGATAACGAGCAGCACCGGCGGCGAAAGCACGCTCCATGTTCCAGCGATCACGAGGTACGGAAAGACCGCCAGGCCGGGCGTGAGAAAGGTTGCGCCAAGGTACGTCAACCGGCGGCGCAATGTCGGCGTCAGCGCGGCGCGGCGCACATGCAGCACCGAAAAGAAGCCGCCCAGGCAGGTCAGGCCGAAGTAGATCGAAAACAGCCAGAACAGCGGCCCCGCGCCAAATTGTGCCAGCGGCCCGCGCAGCCCGGGACCGACCAGCAGGTCCGTGCTGAGCGCCAACAGCAGAAACACGGCGCTGAGCGCGTAGCCGGACGGCACAAGCCATGCGCGCCTGCGGCTCGGCGAGCCGGTAAAAGTCAGCAGTGCATCGCACAGGTGAATATAGCCAGCCGGAACGATCACGATGCCGAACCACTGCGCGCGCAGCAAAAACTGAATCGTCGTTTCGCGCTGGGGCGGCACACCAAGCAGCACATCGCCGCCGAACACGACGACAACGCCCGTAAGCAGCACGCACAGCGCCCGAGCGAGGGGATTGCGCAGATTTTGGAGCGCAATATATGCCAGCAGCGAGAAAGCAACAATAACAACCGCTGCAGCAAGCAGATCATTAATGGCAAATAGCAGCGATAACAGCGGAAACTCCGACATACTTGCGCACCTTCAACATGGCTTCCCAGCAGGCGCAAGAACTATTTTATTATAGCACACAGCTATGCAGCGCCAAGCTTGCGGAGTTCCTCATCCATTTTCAGGCCGCCAATATGTGGGATGCCCGACGGCGCGCGAAGGTTGAAATGGACGATGGAGCGCTGAAGATCCTGTAGCTTCTGGCGATACTCCGCCCGCACGTTTGCGCGGCGCTGCTCGGGCATGTGCGTCCAGCGCGCATTGGCGTTGGCAAGCCACGCCGCCAGCCGAACACGCTCCTCGTCGATCTCGTTGCGGGCCTCGATCCATGGCGGCGCAAAGCCATTCGCCCTGAGCAGCCGGTAGCCTGCCCGCTCGCCCTCCGGCACCAGCGAATCGTCGCCGAGGCGCTGGGGCTTGCCCTGGCCCGGCAGATTGTTGAACAGCCCGTCGTTAATCGCCTGCGCGATGCGCTCCTCGATTAAACCTTCGTAGGTGCGCTTGTACTGCTCTTTCTTTTCTTGCGGCTTCTGCTGCTCGGCGTTTTTCTCGTCGGACATGCGTGCCTCCAGGAACATCGTTACTGCGATATGTGTATTTTATCACAAACTTTTCGAACATGTCGAGCAGATCACGCATCCATTCCTGTACAGACGCTTGTTTGCCTACGAAATCGGGCGGTTATCGCGCAATGAAAAGCCCAGAATCTTAAAGGAATCATCTTGCGGCTCATAGCCCACAAGTTCGCGCGCGGGCGTCGGGTCCATGCGTTTGAAGCGATTATTTGAAACCCCATGGACAATGCCAAACTGCACATCGGGCGTTTCGATACACTGCACCAGCAGATGCACCAGGTCGCGCGGGCTGACGAATGTGCTCATGTTGCGCGCGGTGATGTCGTCGCCCGGCGCAAGCCGCGTGAACGTACCGATGCGCACCACAATGCTCGACAAGCCTTCGACATGCGCGAAGTAGGACGCGACAGCTTCGCCAAAGCACTTGCTGACGCCGTACATGCTGCTGGGCCGCACCGGCATGCTCGTGGAAATCTGCACGTCGAGCGGATACGCCTCCATCGCCTGAATGCTGCTGGCGTAGATCACGCGCGCGCAGTTCTGGTCTTTCGCCGCCCGGAAAATGTTATAGGTCGCCTTGATATTGTTGTCGAGCAGCGAGCCGTAAAAATCAGCTTTGGCCGATGGATCGGCTGCCAGGTGGATAACCGTATCAATACCGACGCAGGCGCGCTGGCATGCGTCGAGATCGGCCATGTCGAAGATGAGCGCTTCATGCGTGCTGTCTGCCAGGCAGCCTTCTTTCCCGTCAACCAGGCGCATGGTATAGCGCTCGCCAGCCTGTTGCAAAAACGCCGTGCCGATGCGGCCTGCCGCGCCAGTCAATAATACCTTCCGCCGGATGGTTGCTTTGTCGCTCACACATGCCTCCAAAGAATAAAGAACAGAGAACCCACGAAAGCGGAGAGCGCAGAACGCGGAGTGTAAAGCAGAGAGCGGAGAGTTGCGTAAATCAGCACTTACCCGCTCATCTGCTCACCCGCTCATGGAATCACGGCCAATCGCGATCCAGCCACTGCTGCGGGTCAGTGCTGATCATGCCGACATGCACTTCCCAATGCAGGTGCGGCCCAGTGACCATGCCTTGCGCGCCCATGCGCCCGATTAGTTGTCCGGCTTCAACCATTTGGCCGGGCTGCACCAGCACCTCGTCCATGTGCCAGTAGCCGCTGTGTACGCCCCAGCCGTGGTCGATAATGACCGCGCCGCCACGCGCCACGTAGCCCGTCTTTGCCAGCGCCACGCGCCCGCGCGCCGGAGCATAGATCGGCGTGCCGTTGACATTGGCAATGTCCATGCCTTCATGAAATGAGTCGACGGGTCCGCCATCGTACGAGCGGCCCGCGCCAAATGGCGAGCTCAAGCGGCCCTGCGCGGGAAGCTGCCAGCGGCCCTGCCATAATCGTTCAGGCGTCGTTTCCGCCCAGACGGCATTGACTTCGGCGCGCTCCTGCGCCAGCGCGGCCTCATTGTTGTTGAGCGCCGCCTGCACATCGGCGGGCAGCGCAATATAGTCGACCGGATAGCCAGCGCTCACCACAGTGATGGACACGCTGGTGGCTGCAATGCGCCCATCGGGCAGCGTAGCCTGCACTGTCAGCGGCAGCGCGCCCGGCGGCTGAATCGCGGATACCGCGCTAAACGCCCGCCAGCCATTGGCAGTTTGGACGAACGGCAGCGGCGCACTGCCCAGCATCCCCGTCACCGTTTGACTGAACTGCGCCGTCACTTCAAGCATGTGGCCTTGCGCGACGGTTGTGCCGGTCGTCACTTGTACGCTCGGACGGGGCAGCCCGGCAGGCTCGCCGTCAATCTCGGCCCCGAGCCGCCCGAGCAGCACGTTGTACGGTTCAGGATTGTCAGGATGAAATTCAAAGCGCGCCCGCTCGAACCATTGCGTGATCAGCGAAGCGCCGTTGCTCGCCATTTCGGCGTGCGCGTCGGTGAGCGGCAAGCCGAACAGCGCCAGCGACTCCCGTGCTGATGCGCCAGAATCGCCAAGATCGAGGCCGTGGCGCTGCCAGTACGTCAGGAACGGCCCGCAGATGTTATGTCCAGTTTCAAATGTTTGGCATGGACCACCAAACGCACTGGCGGCATGCTCGGCATGCCAGTCGCGCCCGCTCTTCTGGAGCGCATCTGCGCCAAGGCGGCCCAGCAACACGTCATAGGGCGGCTGATTATTCGGATGGAGTTCCAGCCGCGCCCGTTCAAACGGCTGCACCTCAATCGTTTCGCCGTTGATCTGCTCGGTGCGCTGCGGGCCGATTGGCAAACCAAAGACTGGCAGCCCACCGTTGGCGTCCCAGTATTCGAGCAGCCGCCCGCCGACCTGCCAGCCAGTCTCAGGAAATAAGCGCGAACCGGGCGCGGTCTTGAGCGCGGCGCGCGGCCACAGCGCCGCAATCATCACAAGCGCAATGACGAGCCATGTGCGTGTCATGGGCTATTCCTCTGCGATGCGAGCGAGTATGTGGTTCACAACATCGTCAACCGAGTGCTGCTCAGTGTCGATATGCTCGACAAAATAGGGATCGTGCAGCAGCGGAACGTATTCTTCCGCCTTTCGCCACGGCCATGATCCGGGGCCAGCATCGCCGCGCGCCAGCAGCCGATGCTGCACAACAGGCAGCGGCGCAACAAGACAAAAGTGTTGCACAGGACCGAGCGCCGCAAAACCTCCGCGAATGGCGTCGAAGTACGGACGCTTCGCGAGCGTCATGGGAACAACCAGCCTGCGCCGATAATGGTGCAGGAGCTGCTGCGCTGTCGCGACGACCAGCGGCGGCCAGATCGCGATGTCCTGAAAGTCGTCGGTGTCTTCGGCGGGCGGGCGCACGTCGCGCGTGATGTAGCGCGCAAGCTGCCCAACATCTTCCGGATCGAACAGCATGGCCTCCGGCAGGCGCTCCACCAGCGCGGCGGCGACGGTTGACTTACCAACACCAAACGATCCGTTGATCATGATAATCATGACGCGCTGCGTTCCGCCGCCAGCACAACCTCGGGCGTGGCGCGCGGGCGGCTCGGCAGCGTCAGCGCCAGCAGCGCCGCCGGAATAGCGAGCAGCGCCAATGCCGCCATGACCGTCAGTAATCCAAACTGGTCTGCGGCGAGGCCACCCAGCCATGTGCCGAACGCGCCCGCCGCGAACGTGAAGCCAAGGATCAGGCCGGACGCGAAGCCCGCGCCCGTCGGCAGAAGCCGCTGGGCATGGACCACCAGCACGCTGTGCTGGCCGCCGATCAACATGCCTGCCAGCCCCGCAGCGACAAAGGAAATCAATGGGCTCGATACGGAGATGCAAAACAGCGCCGCCGGAACGCTCAACAGCAGCGGCCACACCGTCGCATTGCGCATTCCAAAGCGGTCGGCAGCCGCGCCGGTAATCACGTTGCCCACCGCCGACGAAAACATAAACGTTCCGGCCAGCGCGCCATACGCCGCCGGTTCCCAGCCCCGATCAGCGAACAGCTTGGGCAAAAACAGCGTGTAGGCCTGCTGGATGGACGAGCGCAACGCCACCAGCGCGATGAACGCGGCGATAAGCACTGCCGTGGAGCGTAATCTGTTGTTTCGTGGCGATGTTTCATGCGCGTGCGCGATCGGCGCGGCAGGCGCGGACAGCAGCAGCGCAACCGGCACAATCGCGGCAATACAGATCGGCAAAATACCGGCGCTTCCATACACGCCGAGCAATACGCCGCCGAGCGCCGGGCCGAGCGCAAGGCCGACCTGCCCGCCAAAGAAGAAGATCGAGGTGGCGCTTGCGGCGCGCTTGCGATCCGCCATGCCAGCGTGCGAGGTGCCAATCGGGTGGAACAAACCGGAGCCAAGCGACGCAAGCAGAAAGAACGGCAGCATGATTTCCCACTGCCGCGTCAGCGCGACCACCGTGTAGCACAGCGCCGTCCATGCCAGGCCCGCGCCGCCGAGCAGCGTCGGGCGGATGCGCACGCGGTCGGCCAGCCAGCCGAATGGCGGTTGCGATAGCGCTCCTATAAGCGTATAGAGCGTGAAGGCGACGCCGACCTGCGCGTTCGACCAGTTGTGCGACGTAGCCAGCAGCGCCAACAAAACCGGCCCGGTGCTGTTGAGCGTATCGACGAGCAGATGGCCGGTAACTACCGCAGTGAACAGGCGATTACGGAAAATGGTGAACATGATGCTCCTGAGAAAGTGACAAAATGACAAGCTGACAAGGTGACAAGATGTGTCCTGAGCCGGGTAGAAATCATCGCTCAAAACTCATGATTCATAACGCTTAATTCTCAACTTCCTCATGCCAGCCGCTCGTCAGCGCGAGCGCCCGCCGCCAGATATCGCGCTCGTTCTCGGTCAGTCCCTCGCCCGTGAAGCGGTAATCGTGCTTGCGGATGAACTCGTCAAGTTCAGCTTCCAGCCGCCGCCACATGGCCGCCTGGCGCGCTGCAAGATCGCGCACTGTGGCGCTATCGGCAGCCGCAAGCGTACCTGCGAGATGCACGCGGCACAGCCCCGCCGACGCATCATACGCAGCGGCGAACGCCGGATCGCCAATATTTTGCAGCAGCCCGGCAATCAGCGGCTCCTCGATTTTGGATCGCTCCGCGCACATCGGGCAAGGCACCTGCGGACCAATCTTTGCGGCAAGCGTTTTGCCGACGCTGGCGAGCGCGTTCATGCCAAATGAAAAAAAGCCTTCAGATTTGCGCGCCTTTGCGGCCTGTTCAAGTTCAGCGGTCATGGCGCGCAGCACATCGCGGCTGACGATGGCAATGCCAAGCGCGCTGCGTCCCTCGGCGAGCAGCGACGTGTGGTATTCACACAGGCCACGGCTGGCCCGCAGCGCATCGCGGCGGCTAATGTCGTTGACCTGATCGTACAGGAACATGTCAACTTCTTTGCGCTCGGCACGCTCGACCAGCACGCAGATCGGGCAAGCGCGCTGCCGCATGGCTTCCAACAGTTCATCACGGGTTCGGGGATCGCTCGGCACGTGGCACCTTTTCTTGGGTGAATGGTCGCCGTATTGTACCATGCTGGTGATGGGTGGTTTAAGATGTGCGATGTGCGATTATTCGCGGCGCAGCGCTACGGCTCGGCATGTGAAACAGTCGGCATCATGGTCCGCTGGAGAAAATTGCGAAGATCGGAAGGAAGCGGATGCTTTGTCTGCGCGTTTGCCCACAGCACCGTCATCGCAGCTTCATGCTTCCAACGGGGCCGCACGAGCACACCACTCAGCCGCAGCCATTGGCCATGAAATTCGCGCGCATCGCGAAACCCACGCCGGGCGAAGAACGCATCGTCCTTCTGCGCCGCTCGCTCGACCAGGCGCTTCATGGCTGCGGCAATGTCGCTCTGGGCGGCAATGGCCTGCGCGGCGACAACCACAAGCACGTTGGGCATGGCAGGCTGAAGTTGCCCAAGTTTGTCGCACACGGCATCTGGCGAGATCTCAGCCGCGCGCACATGCGTGACCTCGACATTGAACAGCATGCTGCGAAACTGCACGGTAAAGTCGGGGCCGCGCCGCTTGCTGGCATTAAACTTCTCGTACTCGACCGTGAAGCGGCGCTCATGCGCCAGTAGAAACGCCGTTTCAAGCTCGTACAGCAGATCGTCTTCTTGCTCTGGGCTGCGAACGCCGCGCATCTTTTTACGGATTTTATCGCGGTGTGTCGTCGCAAATGCTTTGAACCGATTCGACACGCGCACCCATGCCGCGAACTGCGTGGCCAGCAGATCCTGGCGCTGTTCAACGATATAGAAAATCAGGTCGTCAGTGGTCATGCACGTAGGAAGAACAGCAGATCTTGCATGATGCCTACCGTTTGTCGAAGGTTTGGCTTGCAGGTGTCGCGCTTTGCGCGATCTGCTGCGCCACAATGCCGTCGACGTTCAGCATGCGGATTGCGGACAGCGCCACTTCATACGCGCCTTCGCAGCACAGCCCATCGAAAGACGCCTGTTCGTAGCCGTCAATAGCGGCCTGCACGCACGCCGCGCGCACGGCTTCGGCAAAGGCGCGAAGCTGGATCTGATAATCGTCCATAGAGTACACCTTTATGCTTTCGCGGGATTTCCTTCCCGCATTATTGTAAGCTGAATCTGGTTCGAGAATGGCATGTCCTGATTGGTTGGCTGCACAAGGTCTGCCAACGCGATGTCGGCAGCAATATGCTCGTTCAGCAATTGCTGGCGCATTTCGAGCGTCATGGTCATGCCCGGCGCAAAGCTGAACGCTTCTGGTAACGCTTCGATCTGCCCGTCATGCACATAAATTGGGTAACTGCGCTGGTCCGCCCACACCTGCGGCGGCCCGGACGGTTGGCGCACCTGTAGAAAACCGTCATACGGCTCGTCGTCCGCCGTTCGGACTCGCAGCGTCCATGGCTCGTCAGGCGCAATCGTCAGCTCAGTGACTTCATCGCCAGCCGCGTCCACAAAGCCGATGTGCAGCGGCATGAACCGCGCGCCGCCGAAATGCTCTGCGACGTAGTTGATCAGTCGCTCTAATCCCCAGCCAGGAAACGTCGTGGCCGCCCATTGGAGCAGGTGCGCGCGCCGGTCGGGCACGTAGCGGCGCAGCGGCGTGAGCGTGTGGCGATTCGATTTGTCGCAGCCGCCCGGCATGCGCCAGCAATCCGGCGGCAGATCGTCGGTGCCGACAGTAGTATGGGCGCGACTGTTGCCGCGCTGCGTAATGCGGTTCAGCGTGCCGTCAGCGTTCCAGTCCCAATCTTCCAGCA
>DASTWM010000046.1:0-14483 GCA_035765855.1 Roseiflexaceae bacterium | reverse complement strand
ACCACAACGTCGCCATCAACCAGCGAATCTCCCTGCGCGGCGAGCGCATCGAGCAGCAGCGTGGCAACGTTTTCACCCGCATGAACCTCACCAATGTTGCAAACAGGCATGATTTGTACGTTCTTTGGCATGCGTCATCCTTTTTGGGTACAGTCACGTCGGCGTATTTTACCACGCTCGACGGTACAGCGTAGTGGCACGGGCGGGCTGCGTCTTGACATTCATGCATAAACATTCTACACTCGCGCTACCCCTTTTCTTTTCCGTTGTTAAAGTGAGGTTTCGATGCGCGCGCGACAGTGCGTTTTCGCTATAATGTGGGTGTTCTTGTTGTATGGCTGTGGCGTGTTCGCGCCGACGCGCAATACCAACGGCGCTGCGGGCGTGGCGACGGCGCTGCCTACAGCGTCTGAAAGCAACACAGCAATTGTCAGAACTGATGCGCCGCCAGACACCTTGCGCTGGTCGCTGGAAGGCATCACCGAGGTGCAAACGCTCGATCCTGCCACGGCAGGCGACACGGCCAGTTTTACCGTACTCAGCCTGGTGTATGGCGGCCTGGTGCGCTTCGACGAGCATCTGGAGATCATGCCGGACGGCGCTTCCGATATTCAGATCAGCCAGGATGGCAAAGAGTTCACCTTTACCATTCGCGAGGGGCTGACGTTTGCCGATGGAACGCCCGTGCAAGCGAGCGACTTCGCCTATTCGCTCAATCGCGTGCTGCAACCCGCAACGAATTCGTTCTCAGGACCGGATCAATTCGGGGCGATTGTGGGCGCACGGGACGTGAGCGCTGGTAAGACAAAAGAAGCGGCGGGCATCAAGGTTATTGATCCGCAAACATTGCAAATCGTGCTCGACCAGCCGATTGCCTACTTCCTTTCGCAGCTTGCGTCGCCGTACGGGTACGTTATGTCGCAGAAGCTTGTCGAAAGTGGCGCGCAATGGCCGGATCAAGCGTATGGTACCGGGCCGTACCGCGTCAAGGAATGGAAGCATGGCCAGTCGCTTTTGTTGGAGAAGAACGCGCACTACTGGCGCGGCGCACCGCAGACGGCGTACATTTTCATGCCGTTCAATGCCGACAGCGAGACCGCATTCCAGCAGTATTTAGCCGGCCAGCTCGACATCATGGGCAATCAGCAGTCGCCCATACCGTCCAATCATGTGCAAGAGGTGGAGGCACTGCCCGATTTTCGGTCGTCGGCAGTGCTGGTGACACGCTATATCGGCTTTAACAATGCCATGCCACCGTTCGACAATGTCGATCTGCGGCGTGCCTTTGCCATGTCCATCGATCGCGCGCAGCTGGTCGGCAAGGTGCTGGCCGACACAGCCGTTCCGGCAGAACGCATTTTGCCGAGCGGCATGCTTGGCACCCAGTTGCCGATTCAGCCGCTTGGGTTCGATCCGTCGGCGGCCAAAGACGCGCTGGCCCAGGCTGGCTTTGCCGATGGATCGCGTGTTCCCGAGGTGACGCTCGCCTACGCCAACGAGGGCGACAACGCGCGCGTGGCGCAGGCACTCAGGGAGATGTGGCAAGAGAATCTCGGCGTGGATGTCAAGCTGCAATCGTACCAGTTGAATGATTTCAACAATGCGCTTGATACGACGTACTACACGCCGACGGAGGGATTGCAGTTCTATTTCAGCGTGTGGGGCGCGGATTACCCCGATCCCCAAAACTTCCTGTCGCGCCAGCTACGCACCGGCGTTCGGAACAACAACGGGCACTTTTCTGATCCGCGCTTCGATCAACTGGTGGAAGAGGCCGATCGCATGAATGCCCGATCACAGTACCAGCAGCGGCTCCAGTTGTACAATCAGGCCGAGCAGATTGCGATCAGTCGCGTTGGGTGGCTGCCGCTGTATTACCCGAAGTTCAATGTGCTCATTCGCCCGCGCGTCGAGGGGCTAATCCTGACGCCGAATGGCATTCTTGCGCCAGATTGGTCGAAAGTCCGGCTGGAGGGGAGCTGAAAATTGTGAGTTATGAGTTTTGAGTTGCGATGATTGTACTCAAAACTCATAACTTAAGACTGATACTTACCCCTTCACCGCCCCCGCCGTCAGGCCAGCGATAATGCGGCGCTGGAAAATGAGCACCAGCACGATCAGCGGAACTGTCACGAGCACCGAGGCGGCCATGATGTTGCCCCACGGCAACTCGTAGCCGGTGTTGCCGGAGAACTGCGCGATAGCCACCTGCACCGTGCGGGCATGGTAATCCTGTGTGAAGGTCAGCGCGAACAGAAACTCGCTCCATGCCGCGATGAACGCCAGCAGGCCCGTTGTCACAAGGCCTGGCGCGGCCAGCGGCAACAATACCAGATAAAAGGTTTGGAACGGCGTTGCGCCATCCACCAGCGAGGCCTCCTCAAGCTCGGCTGGCAGCGTCTTGAAGAAGTTGGTCAGCACCCAGACCGTGAAGGGCAACGTAAAGGTCAGGTAGGTGAAGATCAACGCGGTGAGCGTGTTGTACAGGTTCGTCGCGCGGACCATCTGGAACAGCGCCGGCAGAATCGCAATGGCCGGAAACGTCGTCATCGCCAATGTCGTGTAGAGTACGACATTCTTGCCACGGAAGGGTAGACGCCCCAGGGCGTAGGCCGCCAGCGAACCGATCGCAAGCGCCAGAAGCACAGTCACAAGCGAAACGATTGTTGAGTTCAACAGCGCCCGGAGGAAGTCGCCGTTTGTAAAGACATAATCGTAGCTTTCCAGGCTGACCGGGTCCGGAAAGTACTGCACGGGCGTCAGGAAGAGATCGCCGCCACGCTTGAATGACGTCACAACGGCCCAATAGAACGGAAAGATGGTATAGATCAGGATAAACACGACCAGCAGATAGAACAGGATTCTGCTGATGATCTGGCCCACCGATGGCCCTTTTGCGCGGGTCCGGGGCATTGCCTGTGCTGCTTGTGCCATTGTTTATGCCTCCTCCGACCGCAATAGCCACGTATAGATCACCACAAAGACAACGATAAAGAGGAAAATAATCACGCTGATTGCTGAACCTTGCCCTAATTTCTGAAAGTCCACCAACTGCTGGCGAGCATAAATACCGAGCGTGATCGTTTCCGGCGCAGTTCCTTTGATCACAAACGGCATATCGAACACGCGAAACGCATCCATGGTGCGGAAGATCAGCGCAACCATGAGGGCTGGCCGCAGCAACGGCAGCGTCATCGTCCAGAATTGCTGGAGCTTGCTCGCGCCATCCACGGTCGCCGCTTCATAAATATCACCAGGAATAACCTGCAACCCTGCGAGCAGCAGCAGCGCCATAAACGGTGTGGTCTTCCACACGTCGACGGCAATAACGGCTGGCAGGGCTGTTGCGGGGTTGGCAATCCATGCCACCTTGTGAGACAACAGATGCAGGCGTGTAAAGAGCAAATCGTTAATGACGCCAAACACGTCGTTAAACATAAATGCCCACATGCGTGACGAAACGACCGTTGGAATAGCCCACGGAATCAGCATGGCCGCCCGCACGGCCCCGCGGCCCCGAAAATTTGAATGAATAATAAGCGCGATGCCTAAGCCGAACACGGTTTCCAGCGCGACTGTGAGAACGGTGAAAACGATGGTGTGATTAAGCGCGGTAAGGAATGTTGGATCGCGAAACGTAATGGCATAGTTCGCAAATCCGAGAAAGCGTGGCGCATTGATGCTTCCTAAACGCGCATTGGTGAGACTGAGATAGAGCACGCGAATAAGGGGGTAGAACGCGACGACCATGATCACCACGATGGTCGGCGTGATGAGAATCCACCCCAGACGTTCGCGCGCTTTCGCCCACTCGCTTCGTGGGGCGGCAGTCCGGCGTGCTGGCTGGACCGCAGTTGAGGTGGTCTCCTGCTGAACGCTCATGCGCAACTCCTTTGTGCAGTGGATGGATGTGCTCATGCGCCATCAGACTGGCTCCTGATCCCTGCAATCGCCTGGCAGGATCACTGCTTCGCATGAGCTGAATGGCGTGGAAAGATCGCTCTTCCAACGCCATTCGCCCGTTATTGGACTTACTTTGTGGCCATGATATCCTTGAGCTTCTGCTCGATCTCAGCCGCCGCACTCTTGGAGTCCTTCGCGCCGGTGAGAATCTGGTTCACGCCATTGAAGTAGGCGGTCGAGACTTCGTTGTACAGTTCACCCGAGACGGTCGAAGGCCGCGGCACTGCGCCGCCCTGGAATACCGGCTTGAGATCCTTGTAATACGGGTTGGCTTGCAGCACATCCGGGTCGTCGTACACTGCTGGCCGGGTCGGCAGCAGCGTGCGCTCGATCGCACTGGCCTTCTGCAATTCCGGGCTGGTCATATACTTCACGAACTCGGTTGCAGCATCCTTGTTCTGCGAGTAGTTCGAAACCATGAGCTGCCATCCGCCCAGCGTCGCGGCGTGGGTCGCTTTATCCCCATCGCCCTGCGGCAGTTGCGTGACGGCAACCAGACCCTTGATCTTTGAGTCAGCGGCGTTGCTCACCGCCACCGCGTACGGCCAATTGCGCATAAACGCGGCATTACTGGCGGTAAAGACGTTCAGCGACTCCGGCTCGGTATAGGTCGTCACACCAGTCGGCGTGATATTGCCGACCCAGCCCTTCGCCATGTCAAAGGCTGCAATCGCCTGCGGATTGTTGATCGAAACCGTGCCATCCGGCTCGATGATCTGCCCGCCGCCGTTCGAGAACTGCCACTCCAGCGCGTCGCATGTCAGGCCCTCGTAGGCCTTGCCCTGCCATGTGAAGCCCCAGAAATCTTTGTTGCCAGCCTGTCGCTCGCCCTCCTGGATCTTCTTGGCCATGTCCTCAAGTTCTTTCCAGGTGGCCGGTGGCTTATCAAAACCATACTTCTTCAGCAGGTCGGTGCGGTAGTACAGAATGCCAGCGTCGGTGTACCATGGAACGCCAACCAGCTTGTTGTCAACGGTGTTGTTCTTCACGATGGCCGGGAAGAATGCGCTAATCTGATCCTTCATGGCGTCGGTGAGATCAACCGCGTGTGGGGCAACAATACCCGGCCAGATAACGTCGATCTGGTAAACGTCAACGTCGCTGGACTGCGCGCCCCACTGTTGCAGGTACTGCGCAAGACGGTCGGTGGTCGAGTCTGGGCCAGCAATATTCTGGACCTGGATGCCGGTCGCATCAGCGAATTTCTTGACCGCCGCGTTCTCGAATGGTTTGCCCGGTCCATCAGCGCCGGCAAGCCACTTAATGGTCTTGCCCTTCAGGTCCGTGCGCAGGCCCTGCGGCACGACAATCGAATAGCCTGCTTCCTGCCCGCCCGCTGCCGCCGTCGTTGCCGCGGGTGGTTCCGCGTTCGCGTTCGCATTGGCGTTCGCATTCGCGTTCGCGTTTGCATTGGCGTTCATGTTCTCATTCGCGTTCATGTTCATGTTCGCGTTCTCATTCGCGTTGGCGTTTGTTGCAGCACCCGCGCCAGCATTTGTGTTGGTTTCAGCGCCCGTGCCGGTGTTCGCATTCGCGCTGCTGTTGGTGCCAGCCGTCTCGCCACCGCCACCACATGCTGCCAGCACTACTGCGCTGGCTGCAAATGCTGCGCTCCGCAGAAAGCGTCGTCGATCCATCGGCATGTCATTCTGGTTGCCCTCGTTGTGAGCATCTTTGTGCATGATTCACTGGTCCTTTCTTATTATGCCTCTGGCCATCTATCCTGAAGAGCTACAATCTCTCTCCAAGCGATACTGGATACCACCCTGTTCGCGGTCGATAAACGCGCCCGCAGTGGCAAACTGATCACATCAGGTGCCGAATAACGCGAGCATACATACCATCGTCATGGATTATGCTGCACCATGGATGTCGCATGAAACATTTTTGTTTTCAGAATCCATCCACAACGCTGTCACATATGACCTTTGGTACGCACCTCCATGTGATTATGCAATTATTATCAACTTGTATTGCTGCGCGCGCGCAGAGGAAAAGGTAAACGACGAACTAGGCCATGTGGGTTATTACGCGACTCGCGCGGGCTTGGATGCCTGGTGTAGAACGCGGGCTGGGAATGCACTCACATATGTAGCACAGAGTTTGCGCTCTGTCAACAGGGATGCAGGCATGTGTATGCATCCTTAATGTAAGTTGCAAGTTTCTTGCCAGTACCTGCAACGATCCCATGGCCGGTTTGCTTCTGCATGTCACAGCATGCTCATCCAGCACACGTCCATGGTCGATACACAGCGTTCTGTGAGGGAGTACGGGTCAGAAACACCAAAAAGGAGCGCGGTGCAGCGCTCCTTCACTACAATGCAGATAGTGTGGCCTGATTAGTGGCGCGGCCGTTCCATACTGGGCGCAGCCTTCCTGCCGCGGATCGTCGTGCGTTTGAGGGCGCGCAACACCTTTTCGGCCTGCTGGTTTGGCACCTCCACGAACGTAAACCGCTCGAACAACTCAATCGCGCCAATCGCGCGTCCAGGAATGCCAGCCTCGTTCGCAATCGCGCCGACGATGTCCGCCGGGCGCACGCCGTCATCGCGGCCCACGCCAAGATACAGCCGCGTCATGCCGCGTTCCGGACCATACGACCGATCGCGGCGCTCTTTGGGCTGGCGGCGCGGGCGCTCTTCCTCGAAACGGTCTGGCTCGGCTGCTGCCAGCCGGTCGGCGCTCTCGTCCTGCGGCTCGCCTAACAACAGTTTGAACGCTGCTGCGGCAAGGTCGGTCGGGCCGTATTCTTCGCCCAGCTCTTCGGCCAGAATCTGGTACTGATCCAGATTGCCCTGCTCGATTGTTTCGCGCAGCGTTTCCTTGAACGACTCACGCCGACGAGCGATCACATCGGCAATCGTCGGCAGCCGCACGCGCTGGATCGGCGCGCCGGCAATGCGCTCGATCGCGCGGAGCATCCGCCGCTCGCGGGGCGTCACGAGCGTGATGGCGCTGCCGGTGCGCCCGGCGCGGCCCGTCCGCCCGATGCGATGGACGTACACTTCCGGGTCGACCGGCAGATCGTAGTTAATCACATGCGACACATGCTCGATGTCGAGCCCACGCGCCGCGACATCGGTGGCAACCAGCAACTCAACCTGCCCGCTGCGGAAGCGGCCCATCACGCGGTCGCGCTGGGGCTGGCTCAGGTCGCCGTGGAGCGTCTCAGCCGGAAAAGCGCGGGCGATCAGCCGCTCGCCGAGCGAGTCGACCTCGCTTTTGGTGCGGCAAAAGATAATTGATGACGTGGGCTGCTCGAAATCGAGCACGCGACACAGCACCTCGAATTTATCGCGCGCGCCAACCTCATAGTACACCTGGCGGATCTGCGGCACCGTCATCTGGGTGGCTTCCACCGTGATGCGCTGCGGATCGCGCATGTAGCGGCGCGCGAGAGTCGCGATCGGGCCGGGCATGGTGGCCGAGAACAGCGCGGTTTGCCGCTCTGCTGGCGTTTCCTTCAAAATCGCTTCGATGTCCTCGACAAAGCCCATCGCCAGCATCTCGTCGGCCTCGTCCAGCACCACCGTTCGCACATGGTCAAGCTGAAGCGTGCCGCGCTCAATATGGTCGAGCAGGCGGCCCGGCGTGCCGACCACGACATGCACGCCACGGTTCAGCACGCGCAATTGCCGGTCGATCGGCTGGCCGCCGTACACCGGCAGCACCGTCACGCCGGCGTATTTGCCGTACGAATGAAATGCCTCGGCGACCTGCACCGCAAGCTCGCGGGTCGGCGTCAGCACCAGCGCCTGCGGCAGGCGCTGGGCTGTATCCATACGCTCGATGATTGGCAGCGCAAAGGCGGCGGTTTTGCCGGTGCCGGTCTGCGCCTGCGCGATTACATCTGCGCCGTTCAACAAACGCGCGATAGTTTTCGCCTGAATCGGGGTTGGCTCCTCATACCCCAACTCGCTAATAGCGCGGAGAATGGTATCCTGAAGCCCTAATGTTTCAAATCCATTGGTTTCCACGGCTGACTCTACTGTTGTCACACGCACATCCTTAAAAAAAGCAGCGCAAGAATCCTCTTGCGCTACACACGAGAAAACAGATTACGTATCAAATGCTCCACGGGAGCGACAGCTTTCCGAATGTTTCGCAACCTCCACAAACAGCGTGGCATGCTGACTGACATCTATTATACCGCATTTTGCCGATTGTGCGCGTTAAACATGTGCAAGAAAATGGGTAGCGATGCGGATTTGTGGTACCATACAAGTAGCAGAGCAACACATCATGATCCTTGTACAAGCCGCGAACAGGAGCAGTATGGAGTTAAAAGGTCGAGTGGCGATCATCACTGGCGCATCGAGCGGCATCGGGTATGAGACGGCCCGGCTCCTCGCCCGCGAGGGCGTCATTGTAGCCGCCGCCGCCCGCCGCCGCGACAAACTCGAGTGGTTGGTCGGCGAAGTTGCTGGCGAAGGCGGGCAAGCCCTGGCGCTGCCTACCGATGTGCGTGACTCGGCACAGGTGCAGCGCCTGGTCGAGGCGACGTACAATTTGTTTGGCCGGATTGACATTGTGGTGAACTGCGCTGGCGTCGTGCAGAAGGTCGCGCCCATGGAGCAATTCACCGATGATGAGTTCAAAACGGTCATCGAGACGAACCTGCATGGCAGCTTCTATATCGCCCGCGCGGTCGCGCCGATCATGAAGCGCAAGCGGCAGGGTACGATTATCAACATGGGGTCGCGGGTTGGCAAGGTTGGCGTGGCAAACATCGCGCCGTTCTGCGCCGCGAAGTTCGCGCTGGCGGGCCTGTCGCAGTCGATTGCTCAGGAGTTGCGCCCGTACAATGTGTTTGTCACGACCTTCTTTCTCGGCATGGTCAACACCGACATTCACCCGCTGAATCCCAGCGAAGAAACGCGCCGCCAGTTGATGAGCGCGCATGATGTCGCTGAGACTGTGCTGTGGACATGCACGCTGCCGCCGACCCTGCGCGTCGATGAAATGACGCTCATGCCGCGCCGGCTTGACTTCTAGCGAAAGTTTTGAGTTTTGAGTTCTGAGTTTTGAGTTGCCGGAATCACTTTGCGATCCGCTAACTCAAAACTCAAAATTCAACTTTCATAACTTAGGGGGAAACCATGCCTGACGCTGTGATTCTCGAAGCGGTGCGCACGCCGGTCGGCAAGCGTGGCAGGGCGCTCGCCCATGCCCACCCGGTCGATTTGCTCGGCGGGCTGCTGGCTGGCATGCTGGCGCGCAGCGGCGTCGATCCCGCGCGCGTGGACGACGTGATCATCGGCTGCGTAGACCAGACCGGCGAGCAGGCGGCAAACATCGCCCGCAATGCCTGGCTGGCCGCCGGGCTGCCAGAGTCGGTGCCAGCCACAACGATTGACCGTCAGTGCGGCTCCAGCCTCCAGGCGGTTCATTTCGCCGCCCAGGGCGTCATGGCGGGCGCGTATGATCTCGTGATCGCGGGCGGCGTCGAGTCGATGACGCGCGTGCCGCTCGGCGCGCCGCTCATGGTTGGGCCGGGCGTGCCGCTGACCGAAAGCCTCGCCAAGCGCTACGATTTGCCGCGCGGCTGGTTCGACCAGGCGCATGGCGCGGAGATGATCGCCCGCCAGTGGAACATCACGCGCGAGCGGCTGGACCAGTTCAGCCTCCAGAGCCACCAGCGCGCGGCGGCTGCGCAGGCCGCCGGGCGTTTCAAAGACGAGATCATTCCCGTGACGCTGCCCGATGGTAGCTCCTTCAGCGCCGATGAGGGCATCCGCCCCGACACATCGCTGGACAAGCTCGCGTCGCTCCAGCCGGCCTTCCCTGGCCTGGAACTGATCACCGCCGGCAACGCCAGCCAGATTTCGGATGGTGCCAGCGCCATGCTGATCGCGACGCCTGATCTGGCGCACCAACTTGACATGCGCCCGCGCGCCCGTTTCGTGTCGTTCGCGGTTGTCGGCGTCGATCCTGTGACCATGCTGACTGGCCCGATTCCCGCGACGCGCAAGGCGCTTGCGCGCGCCGGGCTGTCAGTCAGCGACATCGATCTGTTCGAGGTGAATGAAGCGTTCGCGTCGGTGCTGCTGGCATGGCAGCACGAGATCGGCGCGCCATGGGAGCGGGTGAACGTCAACGGCGGCGCGGTGGCGCTCGGCCATCCGCTCGGCGCGACCGGCACGCGCATCATGGCGACGCTCGTTCATGAGCTTGAGCGGCGTGAGGGGCGCTATGGCCTGGTCGCGATCTGCGAGGGCGGCGGCATGGCCAACGCGACCATCATTGAGCGGCTTTGATTGCGCCATGAAGGCGCGCAGCGCGAAGAGCAGCCGTAATCTAACACGAGTTACGCAGTCACCGCCTGCCGGGAGCCTCAAGACTCCGGCTACCGCAACCAAAGCCGCCTGCGCGGCCTGATCAGCCTGCTTGCAGCGGGCTTTGTTCGCCGAGCCCGCCCGTTCACGGGCCGGGCGCACCATCCACCGCGTAACTCGTGTAATCTAACAACGCTGCGCGATCGTCGGAGGCGCATGCAACCCGCCATGAGATTGGCGAATCAGATAGCGCAAGGACTGCCAGCCAGTCCCTGCGCTATCTCGCCCAGTCGCTTACCAGTTCGTGTGACTACCGTCTGGCTTGTGGAGATGGGGCATATCGGTCAGGGAATGCGGATGGTTGACGACCGCATCTTCATTGAACTCTACGCCCAGGCCGGGCCGCGTGGGCAGGGGAAAGTACGCGCCGTTACGCTCTAATTGCACGGGAAACAGGTCTGACCCGCTCGCGTTGATGGTGGGATTGACTTCCAGCCAGGCAAAGTTGTTGACGGCAAAACACATGTGGACAGTGGCGGCGGTGCAGACAGCGCCCAGCGGATTGTGGGGCATAATGTCAATGTAATGGGCTTCGCTCCAGCCGCAGACCTTCATCGCTTCGGTCAAGCCGCCAATGTTGCTGACATCCAGGCGAGTGAAATTCGTCAAGCCCTTCTCAATGTAGGGGCGCGCTTGCCATTTGCTCGACCACTCTTCGCCAATCGCAAATGGAACGTCCGTCATCTGCCGCAGCATCTCATAGGCCTCAGGTGTCTCATCGCGGATCGGTTCCTCGATGAACGCCATGGTTCCATGCGGTACCTGTTGGCAGAACGCCGCGGCTTCGGCCACGCTGAGACGATGGTGGTATTCAACACCCAGGGGAATGGCCTTGTCGAGTTTGGCGCGGAGTTCAGTGACCAACTCGGCGGTCGCGGCGATCGACGCGCGCGGCTCGAACATGTTCTGTGCATCAGGATCTGCTTCATGGAACGCCCTGGCCCACGCGGGGAGCGGCGTCGCTGCGAACAGACGGAGACAGGGCCACCCTGCCTCAATGTACTCCTGACAGATCGCCAGACAGTCGGGATCATTCATCGCGACGGTTGGGAAGCCGAAGACGCGCTCGCGGCACGCGCCGCCCAGAAGTTGGTAGACCGGAACACCGAGCTTCTTGCCCATGATGTCCCACAGCGCAATATCGATCGCGCTGATGGCCCCGGTCAGGACCCGCCCGCCTTCATGATAGTTGCTGCGATAACATTTTTGCCAGATATGCTCGATCCGCATGGGGTCCATGCCGATCAGGAAGCGGCTAAAATGTTTGACGGCTTCGGCCTCGGCCAGTTCCCGTGAAGAACAGCCGCCTTCTCCCAGGCCATAGATACCTTCATCGGTCTCCACTTTGACAAGAAAAATGTCGCGCGACGCCTTGAGCGGATAGGCTTTGATGTCCGTGATTTTCACAGTTGTTCGTCTTCCTCTATTCAGGGGGGATACTCCATCAATGAGCGCGTGCTGCAAGACGATTACGCCAGCGTAACCGTGTAGCTTCCAACGTCATCAGCTGCCATAGCTTCCTTTATGCTTGTCAATGAGGATACGATTGTGGGTTATTCTAACATAAGTTTTCTACACGCTTTCGCTGTCCAAACCTGATCTGCGCTTCATGCGTTACAATATCATGCTACATGAAGCGAACCGACGCGATGATGCGTTATGAGACCCTGCATGTCCTTATGGTGAAAATGGTATGAAAAGAACGATTTTTGAGCCAGAGCATGAGATGTTCCGCGCTGCTATCCGCACGTTTGTGGAGCGCGAGATCGTGCCGCACCATGAGCAATGGGAGCAGGACGGCATTGTTCCGCGCGAGGTCTGGCGCAAGGCCGGGCAGCAGGGCTTTCTCTGCATGGACGTGCCGGAGGAGTACGGTGGCGCGGGCGTGCAGGATTTTCGCTACAACATGATCGTCGGCGAGGAACTGATGCGAGTCGGCGCGACCGGCCCGGCCTTTCCACTGCATACCGATATTGTCGTGCCGTACCTGCTGCGCTACGCTAACGAGGAGCAGAAGCAGCGCTGGCTTCCGCGTGTCGTCAGCGGCGAGTACATCACGGCGATTGCGATGACCGAGCCGGGCGCGGGCAGCGATCTAGCCGGCATTCGCGCCACGGCTATCCGCGAGAACGATCACTATCTTGTGAACGGCCAGAAAACGTTCATCAGCAACGGCATCCTGAACGACCTCGTGATCGTCGTCGCGCGCACCGACCCGGACAAGGGCCACAAAGGCATCAGCCTGCTGGTGGTCGAACGCGGCAT
The DNA here is from genome assembly GCA_035765855.1 of Roseiflexaceae bacterium. Classification (GTDB taxonomy): domain Bacteria; phylum Chloroflexota; class Chloroflexia; order Chloroflexales; family Roseiflexaceae; genus DASTWM01. The sequence goes on along the minus strand of DASTWM010000046.1, from coordinate 1,920 downwards.
GGAGGGCTACGAGCGCGGGCGCAACCTTGATAAGATCGGCATGCATGCTCAGGACACCGCCGAGTTGTTCTTCCGTGATGTGCGCGTGCCGGTTGCAAACCTGCTTGGCGAGGAGGGGCGCGGCTTCGCCTACCTGATGCAGCAGCTACCGCAGGAACGGCTGACGATTGCCGCTGGGGCGGTGGCGGCTGCCGAGGCCGCGCTCGATTGGACCATCCGCTACTGTCAGGAGCGCGAGGCGTTCGGGCAGCCGATTGGCGCGTTTCAGCACACCCGCTTTGCGCTGGCCGAAATGAAGACCGAGCTACAGATCGGGCGCGTGTTCGTCGATCAATGCGTGCTGGCGCTCAATCACGGCGAACTGACGACCGAGGACGCGTCCATGGCGAAGTGGTGGGCGACGGAGCTACAGAAGCGCGTGGTCGATCAGTGCGTGCAGCTCCACGGCGGCTACGGCTACATGCGCGAATATCCGATTGCAAAAGCGTATCTCGATGCGCGCGTGCAGACCATCTACGGCGGCACGACCGAGATCATGAAGGAAATTATTGCGCGCTCGCTGTTTGGACGATAGACGACGGACGATGATTACCTTTTTATCGGCGTTCATCGGCGTATATCTGCGGTTCCAGAATCTATGCAACTCGACCACATCCATCATGGCGATTGTCGCGAAGTCCTTGCCACGCTGCCGGAGCGCAGCGTCGATGTGATTTTCGCCGACCCGCCCTACAACCTGCAACTGCAAAAAGATCTGTGGCGGCCCAACATGACCAAGGTGGATGCCGTCGATGATGCCTGGGATCAGTTCGACGATTTTGCGGCCTACGACCAGTTCACCCGCGAATGGCTGGCCGCATGCCGGCGCGTACTGAAGGACACCGGCACGATCTGGGTGATCGGCACTTACCACAACATTTACCGCGTTGGCGCGCTGCTGCAAGACATGGGCTTCTGGTTCCTGAATGACGTGGTGTTTATCAAAAACAATCCGACGCCGCACTTCCGCGGCGTGCGCTTCACCAACGCCCATGAGACGCTGCTGTGGTGCAAGAAAAGCCCCGCGCAGCGCAAATACACGTTTAACTACCACGTCATGAAAGCGATGAACGATGGCAAGCAGATGCGCAGCGACTGGTACGGGCCGACATGCGTTGGCCCGGAGCGGCTGCGCGTCAACGGCGAAAAGCTGCATGCCACCCAGAAGCCCGAGGCGCTGCTGTACCGCGTGATTCTCGCCAGCACCAACCCTGGCGATGTGGTGCTCGATCCGTTCTTCGGCACCGGCACGACCGGCGCGGTCGCCAGAAAGCTTAATCGCCGCTTCATCGGCGTCGAGCGCGAGGCGGCGTACATCGAGGCGGCGCGGGAGCGCATCGCCGCCGTGCATCCCATGGATGGCGACGACGAAGTGTATGGTCGCATGACCACCCGGCGCAGCGTGCCACGGTTGGCCTTCGCGGCCTTGCTGGAGCACGGCTTGCTTGTGCCGGGGCAGGTGCTGTTCTTCAAGCAGCGGCGCGACTGTGCGGCGACGGTGTTGGCCGATGGTTCGCTGCGTCTTTCCGACGGCACGCGCGGCTCGATTCACAAGCTCGGCACGCTGCTGAGCGGCCTGCCATCCTGTAATGGCTGGGATCACTGGTACTTCGAGGATGCACAGGGCGGGTTGGTGACAATCGATATGCTACGGCAGCAGGCGCGGCGGGAGTCAGCTGAGTCGCACTAACGTCTCTCGCCAAAGGATTGCTTTCAATCAAGTGTCGTCCGCAATTGCTGCAAGATCGCTTCATAATCAGCATCGCTAAAGCAAGTAGTATCGATTTCGATAACTGTGCTATAGATATCAAGAGGTTCGCTGAAACCTCGCACTTGTGCCAAACTGAGCGCCGCAAGATCACGTTGATCAGCATGGCCGGG
>DASTWM010000045.1:0-10048 GCA_035765855.1 Roseiflexaceae bacterium | reverse complement strand
GGGATGCGCGGCGCGCAACTTGTCGAGCGCCGTGACCATGCGAATCTGCGCCTCACCCAGCGTTTCGCCGTTCGGGAAGCGCGTGCCGCTCGGGTAAAACTGCACGCCCGGCCACAATTCATGCTTATACAATTCTTTCAGTTCCGCGCCCTGCCACTCGCCATATTTAACCTCGCCCACTTCTTGCACGACCTGAATCGGCATGCCACGCGGCGCAGCAACAGCTCGGGCTGTCTCCACCGTGCGATCCAGCGGGCTGGAATAAATCGCGTCAATCGGGAGAAAGGCGAGCCGGGTTGCCAGCGATTGCGCCTGACGCCGCCCGTCGTCGTTCAGATGCACGCCCGGCGTCCAGCCCGCCAGACGGCCATGCACCCAGTCGTTCGTTCCATGTCGTATCAACAACAGCAGGGTCACAGCTGCTCCTTGGTATTCAGCATTACGATGTGCTCCATGATACCACAACCAACTGGTCATTGCAGATTGTGGATTGTAGGTTTCAGATTGTAAAGGACCGTTATTAGCTCCTGAGCGAACACATCGGTTCGCTCTACCGGTTCCTGGGCGAACACATCGGTTCGCCCCTACCCGGTTCTATGTTCCTGGTTCTCCGGCGCTTCTCGTCCTGTGCTATAATCGCCGTCATGGACAAACGCTTTGATTTTCGCACATTGCTGCTGATCTTTGGCGCGGCGCTGGTCGGCGCGGCATGGGCCTATTACAACCGCATGCAGGTCACGCCACCGTACCATGAAGATGAGTATCGTGAGCTTGTTTGGATTATTTTCGCCACGCCATTTGCGCTGTTCTGGGGCTGGTTCTTCGCCCGCCGCCATGAGCGCTGGTGGGCGGCATTTGTGTGCTTCTGCATCTATTTTTTCTCGCCGTTCGTCGCGGCCCGCTACGAATCGTGCGTGGTCGTTACCGGGAGCTTCAATCTGAACAGCTGCTTTCTCGCTACCACCGAAGCGCAGAACCTGGCAAACACCAGCGGCCATGTCATCTATTTCAACGTCATTATCGTGATTCACCTCATCGCCGCGCTCGCTGTGGCTTTGCACCGCGCCTTCAATCGTAGTACAATTCCAGAGCAGTCACCATCTGTAACCAGTCATCAGCCACCAGTCACCAGTCACCAGTAATCAGTTGCCGGGGACAGTCAGCAGTTACTGGCAATTGTGACTGCGAACTGCCGACTGACGGCTGCTTCTGGAGGACTCATGCCCGACCAAAAATGCATGCACGCCGGCGTGCGCGACCGTTTAGAAACCGAGGAACGGCAGCGTCTTTCGCCACTGGCAGCCTTGAGCAGCGAGGCCGTGCGTGCGCGCACCGAAGATGAGTCACCTGTACGTACCAGCTTTCAGCGCGACCGCGACCGGATTTTGCATTCCAAGACGTTCCGGCGCTTGAAGCATAAAACACAGGTTTTTATTGCTCCACAGGGCGACCATTATCGTACGCGCCTGACGCACACGCTGGAAGTCACCCAGATCGCCCGAACGATTGCGCGCGCGCTGCGGCTGAACGAAGATCTGGTCGAGGCCATCGGCTATGGACATGACCTCGGCCACACACCGTTCGGTCACGCAGGCGAGGCGGCCATCTCGCACGCGCTAGGCCACAGCTTCCGCCACAACGAGCAAAGCCTGCGCGTCGTGGAAGTGCTGGAGCGCGACGGCATGGGCCTGAATTTGACCTTTCCGGTGCGCGAGGGCATCTACATGCACTCGAAAGGCCGCCGCGACATCACGGCGCGGGCATGGGGCACCGCCAGCACGCTGGAAGGCCAGATCATCAAGATTGCCGACTCAGTTGCATACATTAATCATGATATTGACGACGCGATTCGCGCGGGTGTGCTGCACCAATCTGACCTGCCGGCTGACCTGATCGAGGTTTTAGGCAACACCCACGCCCGCCGGATCAATACCATGATCTGCGATTTGATTGATTTCAACTGGTGGGCGACCGGCGAAGGCACGCCGCCTGAGCAGCGCGAACTCAGCATGAGCCCCACGATACTCGCCGCGACTAATGCGTTGCGCGAGTTCATGTATCAGCACGTCTACCTGACCTCCGCCGCAAAGGAGGATGACGGCAAGGTGCGGCTGATGATCGGGCTGCTGTATAATCATTTTCTGGCACACCCGGACCAACTGCCAGAGTTGTTGCGCCGCATCAACCAGGCGCGCGGCGAGCCAATCGAGCGCGCCGTGGTGGATTACATCGCTGGCATGACCGACCGCTACGCGCTCAAAGTGTTCAATGATCTATATGTGCCGCGCACGTGGGGAGCGTGACGAAAAGTTGAGAGTTATGAGTTATGAGTTTTGAGTTGCTTTCTGCATTCATTATTCATAACTCATCATTCATAACTCATAACTTGTTATGAACAGCGTTACTGACACAATTAAAGAGCGGATCGATATCGTCGAGTTTATTTCGGCGTACATGCCGCTGCGCAAGGCCGGGCGGAATTTCCTGGGCTTTTGCCCGTTCCACACGAACACGCGCACGCCAGCGTTCACGGTGTTCCCCGACACGCAGAGCTACCATTGCTTTGGGTGCAAGGCGTCCGGCACGGTGTTCGATTTCCTGATGCAGCGTGAAGGGCTGGAGTTCCGCGAGGCGCTGGAGCGGCTGGCACAGCGGGCCGGCGTGCAGTTGCAGGAGCGCACCGAAGAGGACGAGCAGCAGGATCAACTGCGCACCCGGCTGCTGGACATCAATATGGCGGCGGCGGTGTTCTTTCACCACATGCTGGTGAAATCGCCGCGCGGCGCGCCCGCCCGTGATTACGTGGCGACGCGGCGGATCGACGACGAAACGGTTGAGGCGTTTCAGCTTGGCTACGCGCCCGACGACTGGAGCATGCTGCTATCGTACCTGACCGACCGCAAAGGCTTCGATGAAGAGGAAATCGAGGCGGCGGGCCTGATCATTCACCATGAGCGGCGCGGCTACTACGACCGCTTTCGTGACCGATTGATGTTTCCGATCCGCAACGTCAAGGGCGAGATTATTTCGTTCGGCGGGCGGGCATTCGGCGACGCGCAACCGAAGTACATGAACGGCCCGCAGACGCCGCTGTTCGACAAGAGCCGGGTGCTGTACGGCCTTGACCTGGCGCGCGATGCGATTCGCTCCAGCGACGCGGCGGTGATCGTCGAAGGCTATGTGGATGTAATCATCGCGCACCAGTACGGCTTTCGCAACGTCGTTGCGCCGCTCGGCACCGCGCTGACCACCGAGCATGTCGGCGCGATCAAGAAGCTGACCAGGCGCATTTTTCTGGCGCTCGACGCCGACGCGGCCGGCGTCCGCGCGACGCTCAAAGCGCTCGACACCATCCGCGAGCATGAAGCCGATGACAGCGCCACGCCGACGCCGCAGGGCATGCTGCGCATGGAACGCGAGCATGACACCGAAATCCGCATCATCGTCATGCCGGAAGGCCGCGATCCCGACGAAGTGATTCAGGAAAACCCGGAACGCTGGCGGGCGCTGCTTGCGATTGCGCAGCCGGTCATGGACTTCTACATCACGGCCCGCACGGCCGATCTGGACCTTGGCAGCGGCAAAGGCAAGGCCGAAGCCGTGGCCCGACTAGCCCCGCTCGTAGCGCAGATTGCAAATCCGGTGGAACAAGCGCATCATATTCAACAGATCGCGCGTTTAGTACAAGTAGAGGAACATGTCATCCGCGCGGCACTGCCGTCACAGCGGCAGGTGGCCAGAGCGCAGAAGCACAAGCCGGTTGTAGCCCTTGACACGCAAAAAACGTCATATAGTCATGAAGATTTTCTGCTTGGCTGGCTGCTGCGCTATCCATCGGCGCGCACGGCAGTGCAGGAAAAGATTACGCGCGATCTGGCAGCATTTCCGGTGCTGCGCGACATCATCGGTGGAACACTTCATGAACTGTTCGAGCGGGTGTCCAACCGCATGATCTGGCAGGCATGGGAGCGGCAACCGGAAGGAACAAATGTCGAAGATTGGGTGAAAGGGCTTGACGATGAACTGCGCGGGCATGCGGAAGATATTCTTCGTATAGAATTACCGGAGCCGCAATCATATCGCTACGTAAATGATACGCTGGAATGTGCTACAATCCTACAACAGCGATTTGCCCATCGATGGCTTGCCCGAACACGGCAGCAACTCAGTGATGCCGACGAGGCCGACCAGATCACCGCGCTAGAGCGGCTGGTGCAGCTTCAAGGATACATTGATGCAATCAGCGCGCCAAAGCGTAGTTCGGCGTATGCTGATCTTTATTCGGTTCGTTCGTTGTAACGGGATCTTGCTCACATGCACGCAGCGCCGCACCCATAGCATGTCGCTATGCTCGGAATTGCGTTCAGACTCTTTGGGAGTTTGCTATGGCTAGCCGACAGGAAGATATCGATTCAAATACTTCGTTCGAGCAGCAGGTGAATGGCGATGCCGCCACGCCTGAAGAAGCGGAGAACGACCAGGCCAATGTGCAGAGTCTCCAGGATCTGATCGCGCTCGGCCGACAGCGTGGTTATGTCACGGAGGGCGAGATTCTGCAACTCGTGCCGAATCCTGAAACTGATCTTGATAAGCTGGAGCAGATTCAGACGGCGCTTTCGCAAGCGTCGATCAGCACGCGCGATGAAATCAGTGGTGGCAATACCAGCAACCAGTTGTTTGATGAAGAAACTGAGCTGGAAGATCTTAACGTTGATGGGATCAACGTCAACGATACTGTGCGCATGTATCTGCGCGAGATCGGGCGCGTGCCGCTGCTCAAGACCAGCCAGGAGCGCGACCTGGCGCAGAAAATCGCCGTGGGCGACTACCTGAACGCCGTGAAAACGCAAGAAGGCGTTGATTGGCGACCGGAAAGCATTGAGCGGATTGGAAGTGGAATCTACAGTCGCTTTCAACGGAACTGGCCGGTAGCGGAGCATGTGCTGCGCGATCTGTATCAATCAACCGGGCAGGAGGTGCCGGTGCCGCTGACACCGGTGCGTTTGCGCGACACGCTGGATTTGCTGGACCGGATGCCGTTCGAGCAGAAACCGGCCTATGACAAGCAGCGCGCGGCGATTGGGGAGCAGTACGACCTGTCGCTTGATGATCTCGACCAGTTGATGTCGCAGACCATCACGATTTATGAAGTGCTGCCCCATGATTTGCAGCAGGCGCTCAATACGATCACGTTGTCGGCATGGCCGGATGCCGTCAGCGTGCAGCACTATTTCACCGACGGCGCGGCGATTCTGCGAGCATGGAATCTGGCGATTGAAACCGGCAAGAGCGCCCGCGAGCACCTGACTGAGGCTAATCTGCGGCTGGTGGTCAGCGTTGCGAAAAAGTACATCGGGCGCGGGCTGGGCCTGCTTGACCTGATTCAAGAGGGCAATGTCGGCCTGATTCGTGCTGTTGAGAAATTCGATTATTTGAAGCGCTTTAAGTTCAGCACCTATGCAACATGGTGGATTCGGCAGGCGATTACCCGCGCGATTGCGGACCAGGCGCGGACGATCCGCATTCCGGTTCACATGGTCGAGACAATCAACCGGCTGATGCGCGAAAGCCGCAGAATGCTGCAAGAGCTTGGCCGCGAACCGACCGACGAAGAATTATCCAAGGTGCTGAACATGCCGGTGGACAAGGTGCGCCAGATCCGCAAAACTTCGCTGGAGCCGGTGTCGCTGGAAACGCCGGTCGGGCAGGAAGAGGACAGCCAGCTCGGTGATTTCATCGAAGATTCGAAGGTGCTGGCACCGTCCGATGCGGCCAGCCACCAGATGCTGCGCGAACAGGTCGAGCAGGTGCTGAACCAGCTTGCCGAGCGCGAACGGCGGGTGTTACAGCTGCGCTTCGGGCTCGAGGATGGGCACAGCCGTACGCTGGAAGAAGTTGGCAAAGAGTTTGGCGTGACGCGCGAGCGCATCCGGCAGATCGAAGTCAAGGCGCTCAGAAAGCTGCGTCACCCACGTCTGGGAAAGAAGCTACGTGATTATCTTGAGTAGGCGCTCGGCAGCCAGCAGTCAGCAGTTCCATCGCTCGCTGATTGCTGCTGACTGTTGAGTGCTGACTGCCGACTGCTATATGTCTGATTTCCAGAATCTCGATTATTATGAGCTCCTTGGTGTGTCACGTTCAGCTTCCGCGGACGAGATTAAACGCGCCTACCGCCGCGAGATTGCCAAGTATCATCCTGACCGTTTTGTCAATGCTTCACCCACCGAGCAGAATTACGCGCGCCTGCGCAGCCAAAAGATCAATGAAGCCTATGCCTCGCTCAACGGGCAGGGCGGTGGCTCACGGCGTGTGATACGTCAGCCGACCGTTGCGCCGGAGCCGGTGCAGCCGCGCGATTACCAGGCCGAGTTGTATGAGCAGGCCAAAGAGCATATGCAGGCCGGGCGCACGTTGCAGGCAATTGCCGTGCTGCGCCAGCTTCAACAAATCAATCCATTCTATCGTGACAGCGCTGCACTGCTACAGCAAGCTGAGTCGCAGGTGCCTCAGAAACGCCCGGGCGGCAGGCGCGGCTGGCCGGTGCTGATTGCCGGGGCATCAGTAGGGGCATTGGTGCTTGCATTTGTGGTGTGGAATGTCGCCATGCGCCCGCCAGCAAATCAGACAGGCCAGACAGAGCCTACTGGTGTACCTGTTGCCGTTGTGGCTACGTCCATGCCAACGAGCATGCCCACTGCCGAACCCACGGCGGCACCGACCACGCCACCTGAGCCGACCGCCGAACCCACGGCGGCACCGACCGCGACACCTGAGCCGACTGCCGAACCCACAGCAGCACCGACCGCGACATCCGCGCCGACCCAGCCACCCGCCGTCGAATCAGGCGCGCCGCTGTTCAGCGATCCGTTCAATGGGAGCGGCTGGGTCAATCTGGCAGGCAATGGGTGGAGTGTCGGCTTTGTCGATGGACGTTACCGCGTCACTGCTGTTGGCGGCGCTGGGCCGATCTGGAGCTATCGCGCGGGCATGCCACTGAACGCCATGATTGGCGTTGACACGCAAGTCGTGCAAGGCGCGGGCGGGCTGATGCTGCGCTTTGTGGATGATTTCAATTATCTGAGCTTCACGATCAATCCATCACAAAGCAGCTTCCGCTTTGAACAGCTAAGTGGCGGTGTCACAAGCGTGCTGGCTGGCGGGCAGAGCAACGCCATCGCTGCCGATCCAAGCGGCGTGAATCGGATTGCAGTGAAAACGCTTAACAATCACTATCAGCTATTCGCCAATAATCAGTTATTGGCTGAAGGGAATCTGCCGCCCGGCCCGGCCAGCAACAGCTACGGCCTCATAGCTATCGGCGGCAACACTGCGTCGAATGTGTATTTCGACAATCTTGTAATCCGCGCGGCGCAGTAGTCACTTCATTTAAGGAACTGTGGGATTGAAGGAACTTCATCAGCACGTCAGTTCCCATAGTTCCCACGTTCCTTTAGCATGAGAAGATATGCAGCGCATTGTCGCCACATTTTCAATTGTCGCCCGTGACGCGCACAACGGCGATCTTGGCGTCGCAGTCGCCTCGAAGTTTCTCGCGGTTGGCTCCGTCGTGCCATGGGCACAGGCTGGCGCGGGCGCAGTGGCAACGCAGGCCAGCGCCAATGTCAGCTTTGGGCCGCGCGGCCTTGCCATGCTGGCCAAGGGCCGCTCGGCTGAGGAAGCTCTGCACGCGCTGCTCGACGGCGATCCCGAACACGAGCACCGGCAGGTCGGAATTGTGGATTCACAAGGCCGCGCGGCGGCGCACACCGGCAGCCACTGCTTCGATTGGGCTGGACACATCATCGGCGATGGCTTTGCGGCGCAGGGTAATATTTTAGCAGGCCCGCATGTCGTTGATGCAGTTGCGTCCGCTTTCACGCATGCCGCTGGTGAACTGGCCGAGCGGCTCCTCACAGCGCTTCAGGCCGGTGATGAGGCGGGCGGCGACCGGCGCGGGCGGCAGAGCGCGGCGCTCTACGTTGCGCGGGCGGGCGGCTCCTATGGCGGCACGCTCGACCGCTACATTGATCTGCGGGTCGACGATCATGCGGAGCCGGTAGCAGAACTTGCGCGATTGCTAGGGTTGCATCGTTTCTATCTGACGCCGCCAAATGAAGCGAATCTGCTGCCGATTGACGAGCCGCTGGCGCGCGAACTTCAGACCATGCTGGCGCGGGCAGGCTATTATCATGGCTCCATCAATGGCGTGTATGACGAAACGACGCAGCAGGCGCTTGAGCAGTACGGGGGCGTCGAAAATCTGGAGGAACGGCTGATCAGCCCCAGCGCAATCGATCCGCAGGTATTACAATTCATGCGCGAGCGGCTGAAATGACACTCGCATGGAACAATAGCATGTGAGCAGCGAGGCGGGTTTCGGACCCGCCTTTACGTTCTTGACAAAATCCCCATGCTCACGTACAAGCACATCATGCACAACGTTCTTACCAAATCCGCACTTATTCTCTTATTTCTGCTTTGTATTGCTGCATGCGCGCTGCAACCAGCCGCGCAAACACCAAGCGAGCTGTCATTGATCACTGCCGATGGCGAACGGCTGCTGGTAGATGGCAAAACCTTTGAAGTGCATGGTGTCAACTACGTTCGCCCGACCAGCGCCGACCCAGCGAAATGCCCCGATCTGCACTTCGGCGCGGACGCCAACTGCCCGTGGGACATGACGCCGATCAAGGCCGACTTCGACCGCTTGCAGGCGCTGCATGTCAACACAATTCGCATTTTCCTGAATTACTACGTGTTTGGCGGGGCGCGTGCCGCCGACCCGAACTACACCACTGCCGCGCCGCTGACTCACCTTGATGATCTCATTACTGAGGCGAACAAGCGCGGCATGTACGTGCTGCCGGTGTTGATGGCAAAGTATCCGCAGGATCGCTTCGGGGCAGATGCATATAGCACGGTTCTCGATTTGCATGTGCGTCCTGTCGTGCAGCATCTCGCCGGGCGAGCCGGCGTGCTGGCATGGGATTTGTTCAACGAGCCGGACATCGGCAGCCCGGTAGACGTGCGCTGCTGGGACTGGGATAACGCCGACTTTCCGCTCTGCTTTCAGCTGGCGCAGGAGCGGCTGCAATTCATTAAAACGCTTCATGATGAGGTCAAGCGGCTCGACCCGCAGCACCTGACGACTGTCAGCCTGGCCTTTGCGAAGAACTATTTCCGGCCAGAGAAGGCGGACATGCGGCTGGCCGATGTGGTCGATTTCTATGCGTTTCACTATTACGACAACGATCCCTACGACAGCGGCCGCTACGCCGCGCACTGGTATTACGGCCAGGGCTTCCCGGCTGATTTGCGCCGCGCGATTGATGAACTGCACGCGCTGAAACTCAACAAGCCGATTGTCGTGACCGAGCTTGGCTTTCCGACCGGCGCAGGAGCCAAGCGCACGCTCGACGACCTGCGACGCGACCTGCGAACCGCGCTCCAGGTCGCGCATGAGGAGCAGATCAGCGGCGTGGTGCTGTGGCCGTTTCAGCCGCAGCCAGACGATTTGCTCGGCGGACTCTTCACAAAATAGCGGCTTGCTTGTAACATAGAGGGAAGCAGAAGTAAAAAGAAGGAGGAGACCATATCATGCCGCATGTTTCGCTTCCTTCTTCCTTCATACTTCTTCCTTCAAAAAGGGTGCGTAATGAAGACGTATGTTGATTTTGAAATTCGCATTGCTCCCGGACCAAAAGACTACAATGCGTACGCAAGCGGCCCCGGCGGCAACGAAAGCGGCGCGTTTGTCCCACCGAGCGATCCAGCGTTTCAGGCGCTGTTGCAACAACTTGCAGACTTTGACATTGATGAAGATGGCCTGATACAGATTGGGCAACAACTATTTCAAGCATTGTTCCATGACAAGATTAAATCAGCATACGAGCGCGCGCAGGCCCAGGCCGAGCAGAATGGCGACCAGGGAATACGGCTGCGTCTAAACATTGATCCGCGCGAAACAGCGGTCACGCGCCTGCCATGGGAGTTTCTAAACGATCCTGACCGTGGCCCGTTAGCCATGCTGGATACGCCAGTCGTGCGC
>DASTWM010000044.1:0-4139 GCA_035765855.1 Roseiflexaceae bacterium | reverse complement strand
ACGTTGCGTAAGTTTTCGTTTACGCTCACCGTGGTGATCCCATCGTCGGCGGCAGGAGCAATCGGCGGCGCTGCGCCGTCCCTGCCGGCATGCAGCACCGACCAAACCGTCAGCAGGCTCATGTGCCGCAGCATGTCCTCGGTTCCGACCAACTCCTGCACAAAGGCGTCGCGCGGCTGCGTGACGATATTGAGCGGTGTGTCGTACTGCACGATCTTGCCGTCGCGCATGATCACGATTTTGTCGGCCAGCCGCAGCGCCTCCTCGACATCATGGGTGACGAACATAATCGTCTTGTGAACTTTGCGCTGAATGTTGAGCAGTTCATCCTGCAGGCGCGTGCGAGTAATCGCGTCGATTGCGCCAAACGGCTCGTCCATGAGCATGATCGCCGGGTCAGCGGCGAGCGCCCGCGCAAGCCCGACGCGCTGCTGCTGGCCGCCGGAAAGCTGGCGCGGGTAGCGCGTGCGAAACGAGCGCGGCAGGCCGATCAAATCCAGCAATTCGTCAATGCGCGAGTCTATCTGCTCTTTTTTCCAGCCCAACATCTGCGGCACCACGGCAATGTTCTGCTCGATTCGCATGTGCGGAAACAGGCCAGTCTGCTGGATGACATAACCGATCTTGCGCCGCAGTTCTGTCGCGGGCAGATCATGAATCTCGGTTCCTTCGACGAAGATCTTGCCGCCGGTCGGCTCGTACAGCCGGTTGATCATTTTGAGCAGCGTGGTTTTGCCGCAGCCCGACGGCCCAAGCAGCACGACCAGCGCCCCTTCATCCACCGCGAAGCTCACGCCATCCACTGCCGGGCGCTGCTCGCGCCCGAACTGTTTACTTACATTTTCTGCAACTATTGCGCTCATGATTGGCTCAGTATAGCAAGTAAGAGACCGGCAAAGCATGGATGCGGGAAGATGTTAGCGCGGGCGCTACGCTGGTCGCCGGTCGTGTCTGCCACGATTATAATACATCTTCGCATCGCTGTGCTCAGTCATGAAAAGCTCACATGTGCTATACTGTTCGTTGCATTATTGTCAATCTGGTATACTCTATGCTCGGTCGCTCACTCCGACATCCGCCGCTGCTGGTAATGGTTGCCGCTGTCTCGATTGTCGTGCTCGTCATGATGATTGCGCGGCCCAGCGAGCCAGCCACGCGGCTTATTTCGCACTGGCAGCCACAGCCCATGGTGACGCAGCCGGATCTGCCCGCTGCTCGCGCCGCTGCGCCGCCCGCGCCGATCACTGGCGCAGTGGTGCCGCTGGATGCCTTTGAGCTTCGCGTTGATGCGGGGCTGTATTCTGACGAGCGGCAGCCGCTTGCCGACGACATGAAGCAGGCGCTGGCCTACGTCACCGCCCGATTCGGCAGCCATCCAACTGCGTCTTTCACTGCGGCGGTGGTTCAGGACGGCGCGTGCGGTCTGCATGGCCTGGCCTACACCGATGTGCGCACCGTGCAAGTATTTACGTGTGCCAGCATTAGCCGCCAGCGCGCCGTGGCAATCATGGCGCATGAAATGGTGCATCAGCTTGAGCAGGACCGCTATGGCCCCGCGCACCTGCAAGCTGACCTGATTCTTGCAGAAGGGACGGCCACCTGGGGCGCGGGCAAATACTGGCTTGGCAGCCAGCCTGATTTCCGTGCGTACGTGCGGGCGCAGCGCCAGAACGGCCTGTTTTATCCGCTGGCGACGCACTACAATGGCCTCGGCGTCACGGCCATGAATGCCCTCTATTACGAATGGGCCAGCTTTGTCGATTTTCTGATTACCACCTACGGGCGTGAAAAGTTCGACCAGGTGTATGTCACCGGACACAGTGCGCTCGGTTCCGCCGATTACGCCGGGGTGTACGGCAAAGGGCTGGACGCGCTTGAACGCGAGTGGATGGCGTGGCTCGGATCGTAGCCTGAACAGCAAACCCTCCCGCAACGCATTATCTTGCGGAAGGGTTTCTGAATTGCGCTAAGAGGCTGCGGCCTACGCAGCCGCATGGGCTTTTTGTAACGGTATGATTGCCAGCCCCAGCAATTCTAATGCATACTGAACGCCTGCTTGCAGGTTCGCGCGCGTGGTGATGCCGCTGAGGTCCGCGCCAAGCTGTGTGAGCGTCTGCGCGATCTCCGGCCCGATACCGACCAGCACCACCTGCGCGCCAAGCAGCCGTGCCGCCCGCGCAGACTGGAGCAGGTGGTGCGCCACGCCCGTGTCGACCACTGGCACGCCAGTGATGTCGATGATAACGACCTCTGCCTGCTGCTCGCTAATGCCGGTGAGCAGCGTTTCGAGCACCTGGCTGGCGCGGTACGAGTCAATCGCTCCCACCAGCGGCAGCGCGAGCACGCCTTCATACAGCGGAATGATTGGCGTGGACAGTTCGCGAATCTGCTCGGCCTGCTCGCGGATAATGCGTTCGCGCACCCGTGTGAATACATTCGCCATGGAAATAAAGCCGGAATAGATCAGGGCACGCAGGCGCGGGCGAAACCACCTGTCGAGCGCCGAACCTGGCTCGATGTGGGCCTCCCCAACACGCAGAATTTCGGCTTCACCTAATGCAATAACCTTAAACAAATCTTCAATTTGCGCGCCCTGTTCGACCCGTTGCTCCATCGCCTTTTGCCAGTAATCGGCAAAGAAATGCGTCGTGTCTTCTTCTAAATCGTGGATAAGGCTTCCCACCGCGTTCCCGCACATGATTGTCAATTGCTCTTGTGAGAAACCTGTATAACTGGGCAGCCCTGTCTCCCGCGTTTGGATCGCCAGCCGCCTGGCGATTTCAGGCACATGCTCTCGCAGAGACTTGATGAGTTGTTGTTGATCCATAGTATTTCCTTGACATGCTCGCCGCTTGTTTTCTGCAAACGGTTTCCTGTACAAAGTATAAAATCGGGAAGGTCATCCGAAAATCCCCCATAAGTCCTTACACGAAAAGGCCGTTGTGGGAACGTACGACATGCCAGTATGTGTCAGTATGATCTATCGAGCGCGGCGCATATGCTTCCATGCTCTGTTGAGGTAATAATCGTACTTGCGCTGGAGTTCATCGATCTGATATGTGCGCGGGCGCAATGTGAAGTCGCGCTTGTTTCAACACATGCAGCGCGGCGTATTCACGCCCGGCGCGGTGAGGAAAAAGATCGAGTTGCATGCCGCTTTATTCGCCTTGATGCGCGGTGGGCGTGTCATCAAGCCGCTGCTGCATGCGCGTGCGCCGGGCGACATACGCCAGCACGCCGGATGCCACCATGCCGAGCAGCGTGAGGGCCAGTAATTTGATGCGCTGATCCGCGCCGGAGATGCCCAGCAGGCCAAAACTGGCGCTCAACGTGTAGAAGAATAGCAGAATCTGGCGCGGCGAAAAGCCAAGATCGAGCAGGCGATGGTGAAGATGATCGCGGCCACCATGCGCGGGCGAGCGCCGCAGCATCAGCCGCGAGATGATCAGCCAGGCCACGTCGAGGATCGGCACGCCCAGCACCAGCAGCACCGTCGCGAGCTTTGCGCCGCCGATGATCGCGCTGACGGCCAGCGCATAGCCAAGAAATTCTGCGCCGCTGTCGCCCATGAAGATACGCGCCGGCGGAAAGTTGTACATGAGGAAACCAGCACATGCGCCAGCCAGCCCCAGTGGCAACATGGCAATCGTGTATTGCGGCTGCGGTTGGAACACCGCATTCAGGGCCAGCATGATCGCGGCAATGAGCGACACGCCCGCTGCGAGGCCATCCATGCCATCTGAAAAGTTAATCGTGTTATCCATGGCGACGATCCAGAACAGCGTCGCGCCAATCGCCAGCCACGGGCTGATATCCCACAAATTCACTTTGCTGATGAACGGAAAGTTGAAAGCCGTCAGAATGATACCGCGCGCCTCGGTCGGGTCGCCAAAGCTGTTGAGGTAACGCGTGTGATCCCACAGGTATGGCCCGACGGCGATCAGCGCCGCCGCGAGCTGCCCGGCGAGCTTGGCGCGCGGCGAAAGCTCGCGCACATCGTCAAGCCACATGACCAGAAAAATAGTGGTGCCACCCAGCAGCACCAGCACCAGCCGCAGTTCCTCGAACGAGGTGCGCGCCAGTTCGCCCGGTGCCATGGCGCTCAGCACAACGCTGAATAACAGCGCCACCACGAAGCC
>DASTWM010000043.1:0-3709 GCA_035765855.1 Roseiflexaceae bacterium | reverse complement strand
CCCGCCAACCGCAGCGTGCCAGCGGTGCGCGGCAAGGATCGCCGCAGCATGGCGGCAGCACCGATGCCTGCCAGCCCCGCCGCGCCAAACACCGCGCCCGCCGCTTTGCCAATGCGTGTGAAGTTTGTCATGGTTTTGCAGTTCACCAACCGGCGATAAAGAAAAAGAAGAAAGCAGAGAAGCACAACGGCCTTCTTGCTTTCTTCTTTCCGCTCGCGTCGGTTGCATTTACTCCTGATCAGGAGGAAGCGATGTCGCGATGTCGTACACCAGCACCTGCACGTCCAGCCCTTCCTCCATCAAGAGTTGCAGCGTCATCTCTTGCGTGGCGGAGCGGATGGCATCTTCATCGCTGGCCGGTGCGTACGCCCGGATCGACGCCTCTTCATCCGAGCGGCGCTTGATACGGACAACGGCATCAGAACTGGCTTCCCTGATGCGGGTTGTTAAGTCGGAAATGGCTTCGTCAATCGTCATGGCGCGTCCTCCTGATAAAGGTGCATTGTGTTTGTACTGTTGCGTTTCTCTGCATCTTGTGTAAGCATAGCATAGCTTATGCCTGTTTGTCACCCGCCGAGAGTATATCAGGCGTTGAAACGATATGGCAAACGCCTGCGCGGCGCTAGCTGTTCATGACGCGCCGGAGGCGCGCCACAAATTCACTCAGAATCAATGCCGTCGCGCCCCACACCTTGTGGCCCGCAATGTCGAAGAACGGCACCAGCATGTCCATGCCGCGCCGATGCCATTGCTCGACCCGCACACGCTCCGGTTCCAGCAACTCGCGCAGCGATACGGTCAGCACCGCGCTTACTTCATGCAAGCTGACCTGCAACTGCGGCGGCTCTGGTCGCCAGCCGACCACGGGCGTGATCTGGAAGTTGCTGTGTGGGATGTACAGGGACTTCAGCATGCCCCAGACTTCAACCGTGCGCGGGTCCACGCCAAGCTCCTCGTAGCATTCGCGCAGCGCCGTCACCGCCGGGCCATCGTCGTCGGGGTCGGTCGCGCCGCCCGGCAGCGAAACTTCGCCACGGTGGTTCGACAGCGCTTCGCTGCGGACGGTGAGCGGCAGGCGCACGTCGTCGCCGTCGGGGTACAGCAGGATCAGCACGCCAGCAGCGCGTGGTGTTGCGCCTGCGGGCGGGTGGAGCGGGCGCGCCAGTTCGCCGCTCAGCGTGCGCATGATCAGCAACTCATCCGGCGCAATCGGTGGGCCGGGCTGCGCCGCGAGAAATGCGAGGTGTTGCCACTGTTGGGCTGAGTGTGACAGGCTCATGGACGCTTGTTTCTAACAGCTGCTACGGTCCACGACTTAACGGCGCGGGCGTCGGCGTGATTGCCGGAACAAAACAGGTTTTGTTGAACAGTTCTTGCTGGGTGCCGCGCACCTGCACCACCACCGGATACACGCCCGGCTCTTCATCGCCAACATTCAGCTGCAACGAAAACACGCCATTCGATTGCACCGTGCCGCCGCCGACCACGCGATCATCGAACAGCAGCAGCACGCCTGCGCCCGCCGGGCCTGTGCCAGTGATCGCCAACTGCTGGCCCGGAACACACTGATAATCGGCCAGCGGTGTGGGGCTCGGCTCCGGCGTGGCGGTCGGAATCTGCGTAGACGCTGCGATGGTGCTGGTTGGAAGAGCGGTGCGCGCGCCGGTCGTCCTGGTTGGCGCAATCGTTGAAACAGCGGTGGTCGCGGACGTACTCGACGTTGTCGCGCTGGTTGATGCGCTCGTCGCGGATGTGCCGGATGATGTGCCAGAGGTTGGCAGTGCCGCGGCGGTGTTGGTCGCGTTAATATCATCGGGCGAGATGTACGCGCCCGCCGTGGCGGTCTCCTCCGACGCGGTGTAGGCAAAGGAAAGCGGCGCATCTGAATAGCCCCACGGCGTACCGAGCAGCAGCACAATGATTACCAGGCCAATAACGAGCACGGAAACTGGAGCGAATAAACTATGCCGACGCATGGAAAGCAACCTCTTGATACGTAAAACGTGATGCCTGGCACATGATTTTTGATGTAGAAAAGCGTCACGTATCAGGCATCTTGACGACCGCACTATACCACAGGCATGGCGCGCATGCCAGCACCTGCCATACCAGCGTGCTATAATACAGCGTATCGTCGCACTTTTTCTGCGCCTGGAGCATTTGGATGTCCTGGACCGAGCAAGTTCTCGCCGCGCTCAGCGCCAAGGGCCACCGCGTCACTGGCCCGCGCCGCGCCATTCTCGAACAGATTACACGCTACCAGCAGCCGTTCAGCGCCGAGCAGTTGTGGGTTGACATGAACTCCACATCCGCTCCGAGCGCGGGCGCAATCGGGCGCGCGACGATTTACCGCACGGTCGATCTGCTGGTTGAAGAGCATTGGCTGGCGCGGGTTCATTGGAGTTCCTCGAAGGAAACGGCCACCGAGAGCGAGCATGCCTACGTGCCGATTGAGCAGGGCCATCAGCATCACCTGATCTGCAAAAGTTGCGGCACCGTGGTCGCCTTTGAAGGCTGCGATATTGATGAGATTCTCGGTGGCCTGGCGCGCCGCTTGAACTTCCGCGTGGATGGTCACTGGCTGGAAGCCTACGGGCTGTGCCAGCGCTGCCAGCGCCAGGCATGAGGGAGTGATGAGTGATGAGTTACGCAGTTCGACTGTTGTCATGGTGAGCGAGTTGCCGGTTTTCGCACCATTATTTCAAACTCAAAACTCAAAACTTATCACGTTCGTTCCCGGCCTGCTTCCGGCGTTTCCACGCTCTCGTTTGTGTCCGCGATCTCCATCCCACTCCCGCCCTGGTGTGTGCTGCCGGTGCGCCCGTTGGTCGTCACGACCGGCGGCTCAACTGGGCGCGGCTCCAGCGCGGCGTCCAGCACCTCTTCCATGCGCTCCACCGGAATCACCGTGAGTTCGCGGCGCACTTCTTCGGGAATCTCGTTGAGATCATCGACGTTGCGCTTCGGCAGAATCACGGTGCGAATGCCGGCCCGATGCGCCGCCAGCACCTTTTCCCTGACGCCGCCAACTGGCAGCACCTTGCCGCGCAGCGTGATCTCGCCGGTCATGGCGAGGTTTTCTTTCACCAGCCGCCCGGTCAGCAGCGAGGCCAGCGCGGTCGTCATGGCAATGCCCGCCGATGGCCCGTCCTTTGGCACTGCGCCCGCCGGAACGTGCATGTGAATATCGTGCGTCTCGTAGAAGTGCGGATCGATGCCGATTTTCTCAGATTCGGCCCGCACGTAGGAGAGCGCCGCCCGCGCCGATTCCTTCATGACATCGCCAAGCTGGCCGGTCAGCACAAAGCCGCGATTGCCCGGCATGGCGGTCGCCTCGATGAAGATGATATCGCCACCAAACGGCGTCCAGACCAGGCCAGTCACAATGCCGGGCCGGTCAATCCGCTCAGATGCCTCGGCGAAGAAGCGCTGCCGCCCCAGGTACTCGCGCGCCCTGGCAGCATCCACGACAATCGGAGAGGGGGAGACAAGGGCAAGAGGAGATGAGGAGACATTTGAAGTATCCCCATCACCTTCCTGCGCTCTGACTCCCTGACTCCCTGTCTCCCTGTCTCCCTGTCTCCTGGCTACTTCCACCGCCACCTTGCGGCAGATATTTGCGATCTCGCGTTCGAGATTGCGCACGCCAGCTTCGCGCGTATATTCCTCAATCGCCACGCGCAATGCGTCGTCGGTCACTTGAATATCG
>DASTWM010000042.1:0-13473 GCA_035765855.1 Roseiflexaceae bacterium | reverse complement strand
AATCAGCATACGAGCGCGCTCAGGCCCAGGCCGAGCAGCATAGTGATCAAGGCATCCGCCTGCGCATGAACATCGACCCAAACGAGACGGCGGTCACGCGCCTGCCATGGGAATTGCTGTACGATCCCGACCGCGGGCCGTTGGCATTGCTGGACACGCCGGTAGCGCGCTACATCCCGCAACTGGCGTCCGTACCGAGCCTCAAAGCCACGCTGCCGCTCAAGGTGCTGCTGACCGCGTCCCAGACGCCACCGCCCGCCGATGTTGCCCGCGAACTTGCCGAAGTGCAGGCCGCGCTTGAAAGCCTGGGCGCTATGGTGCAGATCACGGTGGAGCCGCACCTGACTACGCGCAAGTTCCAGCGATTGCTGCGCGAAACCTTCCATGTCTGGCATTTCGTCGGGCATGGCAGCTTCAGCCCTGATGGGCGCACGGCCCGCCTGGTGTTTGAGGACGACAGCGGCGGCAAGCAGACGCTCGGCGCGACTGAGTTGCAAATCTTTTTGAACCGCAGCAGCATTCGGCTCGTTGTGCTGGACGCCTGCGAAAGTGGCTCGATTGCCGTTGAACCATTCCGCAGCATTGCGCCCGCGCTGATCCGCGCGCAGATTCCCGCCGTGGTCGCCATGCAATTCAACGCGCCTGAGGACTCGACGCAGGCATTCGCCAGCGAGTTCTACCGCGCGCTGGCAGAGGGCTTGCCGATTGACGCATGCGTGACCGAGGGGCGCAAAGCCGTCATGAGCGTGGCGGGCTTCGGAAGCCCCGATTGGGGCATTCCGGTGGTGTACACCCGCGCGCCAGATGGCCAATTGTTTGACCTGCCGACCAGCGCGGAGGATGCGCAGCCCGCATCGCAAGCGGCGGGTGGGACGCAGAGCGGCGGCGTGAACATCAACGTGCAGGGCAGCAATCTCAACAATTCGCCGGTGAGCGTGAGCAATGTTGGCATGAGCGCAGAAGACCGAGCGAGGGACACGAGCGACGAGCAGCGGCAGCGAGAAATAGCCGAATTGTCTGAAAGAATTACTGAACAAAGTAGGCGGCTCCATCAAAGAGAACTTCAAAAGGCAAGAATGGGTTTTGCAACAGAACCGTACATTCTCATGGAGATAGAAGATCTAAAAAAGGAAATCGCTGATCTCAAACGCAAGCGAGAGACTTTAGGTGGTAAGTAAAGGCAAGCTTCAAACCTAACCTCATAAGCTTTGGACACTGTTCATAGTCATGCTAACGAAGTGAAGTATCTCGACGAATCTTGTAGTTTCTCACTGAGATGTTTCGCTTCGCTCAACATGACAAAGATGTTCATAGATTCGGTATACACACCACATGGACGAACTTCTACCATATCCCTTCAGCGCGATTGTCGGGCAGCCGGAGCTGAAAACAGCGCTGGTGCTGGCTCTGATCAACCCCGGCGTCGGCGGCGTGCTGCTGATTGGCCCGTACGGCGTCGGCAAGACCACCGCTGTGCGCGCGCTGCTCGACATTATGCCCACCATTGAGCAGGAGGAGCGCGATGAGCAGGGCCATGCTGTGCTCCAGCGCGGCCCCATGCGGCTGGTCGAACTGCCGCTCAACGCGCGGCTGGAGGATGTAGTTGGCGGCATCAACGAGCGGGTGGCGCTGGAACAACAGCGCATTCTGCTGGAAGAGGGCGTGCTCGCGCGAGCACACCGCAACGTACTGTACATCGACGAGATTAATCTGCTCGATGCGCGCGTGGTGGACGCGATTCTGGATGCCGCCGCGCAGGGCCGGACGTTTGTGCGGCGCGGGCCGCATGTGCGCCTGTTCCCCACCCAGTTCGTGCTGATTGGTTCCATGAATCCTGAGGAAGGCACGCTGCGCCCGCAGATTCTCGACCGCCTGGGCCTGCGCGTCTGGATCGCGCCACTGCAAGAGCGCCATGAGCGACTTGAAGTCTATCGCCGCACGCGCGACTTCCGCGCCGACCCGGAAGCCTTTCGCAGCCGCTTCGCCGACGAACTTGCTGATCTGCGCGAGGAAGTCGCCCAGGCGCGTATGCTGCTGCCGGAAGTCGTCGTGGCATCCGACGCCGAGGAGTTCGCGCTTGGCACCATTCAGTTGCTCAATATTCCCTCGCACCGCGCCGAAATAACGCTGCTGGAGGCCGCCCGCGCCCGCGCCGCAGCCGACAACCGCGCCGAGGCGACCGTCGATGATGTGCGGGCGGTCGCGCCGCTGGCGTTGCGCCAGCGGCGCAGCCTGCACCTGGAAGCCTACGCCGCGCAACTGGCTGTTGAAGACAGCGCAATTGCGGAGATGCTAAACAGGGAAGAATGATAGACATGGACGGTAGAACAAGCGTAGAGCGTAGAGCGCAGAATCGTAGAAGCAGAAAACCGGGATACGGAGACAAGGAGAACCGAGTTTCCACACATTCCTACGATTTCCCCAGTTCCCCAGTTCCCAGTTCCGCAGTTCCCCAGTTCCTTGTCACCCTGGCATCGTGTCACTTCTCACCGCCAGCCAGTCGCGCTGCCGCCGCTTAACACATGAAGTAACGCGTAGGCCAGCAGCAAGCCAAACGCGAAGGAGCGAGCGGCCCTGCGGCGGCGACTAAACCAGAGCAGCATGGCCAGGCCGAGTACAGCTGCGAGGCTGGCATATCCATCAGCGCCACGCACAAAGAATGTCACCCGCGCCA
Organism: Roseiflexaceae bacterium; assembly: GCA_035765855.1. Classification (GTDB taxonomy): domain Bacteria; phylum Chloroflexota; class Chloroflexia; order Chloroflexales; family Roseiflexaceae; genus DASTWM01. The sequence continues at coordinate 10,799 of DASTWM010000042.1, read as the reverse complement.
CCACGAACAGCACGCCGAGCCAGTTCAACAGCATCCACATGCAGCCCAGCCCGATCCAGCCGACATCCACCGGCCCGACCGGCACGAGCACATCCCGCACAGGTTCGCCCTGCTGCGCCGCCAGCATGTAGCCGATTCGTCCATCATCGCGCTGCACCAGCACGAATTCACCGGCGTGGCCGAGCAAAAGCAGCGTCTCGTCTGGCGACACCACAACCGGCGTACCTTCGGTATTCTCTACCCGATACAGCGTCAGTTGCTGCGCCACGCGCGTCACATCATGGCCGTTTCGGCGCTGCGGCGGCATGCAGACATTTGTCGGAACAAAGCCGCGCTGTCCATCCGAGCGTTGCACCAGCAGGTAGTGGCCGCGCTTGCTGATCACCAGGAGTGGCTCGGCAGGCACCATGAACCATTGATCAGGATTATGAAACAACGAAGAATCGAGCGAAGGGCTGCGGTACAATCGAGATTGCGCTTGAACATGGATGGGCGCTGGTGGCTGGGTCGCCTGCGGGGCGCATGCCGCCGACGGAACAAAGCCGCGCTGTCCACCGTCGCGTTCGACATGCAGGAAGCTCGCTGCTTCATCAAGGCGCGTGAGCACCTCACCGCTTTCCAGCAGCGCCACGGCAGCCGAATTGAGCTTTGGCTCGGCGAGAAGGGCGACAGCATGAACAAGGGTAACGTGTGGCACAGCGGTTTACAGATGTTGCAAGGCGGCGGTGACATCACCAGACAGGCCATCAAGCTCGTCAGGATCGGCACGGTCGAGCGTGCTGGCCGCGTGAAGCAGCAGCCGCAAACGTTCAAATCGCGCCATCTGCGCCGCGTCGAGCGCGCCCGCCGCTATGTACGCCTCCCACACGCCCTGCCGAAACAACGCCGGACGATTTGGCAGCAGCGCGTGCGCCAGATCGAACATGGGATCGCCGCCGACAATCGAGCCGGGGCGCACCAGCGCCTCCAGTTGCGCGCTTTCGCCGACCGATGCCATGAGGTGCGCGGGATCGACCGCACCGTGCAGCACGCGCGGCGCTGGAGAAGCAAGCGCGGCATGATCAAGCGTTGCCGCCTGAAGCCGAGCGAGGAGCGCGGCCCCAAGCACCTCCTGCGCCCGCATGCTCCATTCGCGCTGCTCCAACCATTGCCGCAACACGTCATTCCATGCATGGGCAGGCCAGCGCCCGTTGGTAAGCGGCTGGCCGTAGCCGGGCGCGGCGATGCTGTGGATGCGCCGCAGCGCGCGCCCTGCCTGCCGGGCAACCATGCGCACGAGCGGGCCATCGGGCAACATGCTGGCCGGGCAGCCGCTGATGTAGCCTTCCAGCGCGTAGGCGAATGGCATGACCGTGCGGCTGAGATCGGACTGAATCATGTGCGGAGCGGGAACGTTTTTGGCGGCAACAGCGCGCAAAAAAAACACCTCGCTGCTCAGGTCGCCTTCTGGCGAGATCACGAGCACGACATGGCGTGTCGGCGTGCTGACGCGCACCTCGATCCGTTCAGCCGACTCGAACACCAGCGCGGCGGCGGTGGGCCGCAGCTTTAGCGGCTCGATCACGCTGGCGGCGTATTCGCCCAGGCGGCTCAACACCCGCCGCCGCGCGTCGGAGTACGCCGGATCGTCGGCAGGGACGTGTTGGTTCAAATGGCTCCACATACAGACGAGGATACCATGAGGCGCGTACGGGCGCAACTCACTCTGGCACGCTCCCTGCAACTAGCGTAGGAAACAAATTGAACTATTCCATCAGCACAGGTCGTGGTACCGCCAGAAGACCATGCGTGACGCCATCTGTGCTTTCAAGCTGTGTTATTAAAGGAGCGACCATGACACGACCAAGCAGCGACCCGTCAACGAATGTGCCATTAAACCCGCCTGACGTGCCAACCGAGGAGAAGATACGCCAGTTGGAAGGTGAGCGGCCAGTTGAAGATCAGGCGGCCTACATTGACATCAGCGACACTGATGATCTCGGCACGATTACGCCCACGGAAATCTACGAGGGCGAGCTTGCGGCCGGTGTGAACGACGACTTGCCGAACGATCCTGACCAGATCGAATTGCTGACTGAGTTGGAAATGCGTGAGGGCGAGACCGATGATCCCATGGAAGCGATCGAGGAAGGATTTACATATGTCCCGCCGACCGATCCACCTACTGTGCCGAGCGATAACTACGACGGCGCGGAGGTCGCCAGCGGCTTTGGTGGTTCATCGCTCGAGGAGCCGTATGATGCGAACCACCATGACGAATTCGCGCCAGATGACGATGAAATGACGACGCGCGTGCGCGAGGCGCTGCTGGCGGATAGCAGCACCACCGCCTATGCCCACCGAATTGCCATTGCGGTGCGCAATAATATCGTGACGATACGCGGCGTGGTCGATGATCTCACGGATGCCGAAAACTTGCAGGCAGTGGCAGGCTACGTCGCAGGCGTTGAGGATGTGGTGGATGAGACGACGGTACGCGGGCTGGGGTAGGGGTTACAAGGTGTGAATTATGAGTTATGAGTTGAATAATGTCGTTTCGCTATTCAAGACTCATAACTCATAACTGCCATTTCTAGCTTTCGTCAGAGTAGAGCGGCGTGCTCAGGTAGCGCTCGCCATTGCTGGGCGCGATGAACACAATCGTCTTGCCAGCGTTTTCAGGCCGCCGCCCAACTTGCAGGGCCGCGTAAGCCGCCGCGCCAGAGCTGATGCCCAGCATCAAGCCTTCCTCGCGAGCAAAGCGGCGCGCTGTCTCGAACGCATCCTCGTTCGTCACCTGCACTACCTCGTCGATCAGGGCCGTGTTCAGCACGTCTGGGATGAACCCGGCACCAAGACCCTGAATTTTGTGCGGGCCAGGCTTGCCGCCCGACAAGATCGGCGACGCCGCTGGCTCCACCGCAACAGCCTTGAATGTAGGCTTGCGCGGCTTGAGCGCCTCGGCGACGCCCGTGAGCGTGCCGCCGGTGCCGACCCCGGAGATAAGAAAGTCTACCGCGCCGTCGGTGTCGTTCCAGATCTCCTCGGCAGTGGCGCGACGATGCACGTCTGGATTGGCCGGATTCTGGAACTGCTGCGGAATCCATGCACTCGGCAACTCAGCAGCAATCGCCTCGGCCTGCGCGATTGCGCCGCGCATGCCTTCCGCGCCGGGCGTCAACACCAGTTCCGCGCCAAAGCCGCGCAGCAACTTGCGCCGCTCCACGCTCATGGTGTCGGGCATGACCAGAATCGCCCGGTAGCCTTTGGCCGCCGCGACGAACGCCAGGCCAATGCCGGTATTGCCGCTGGTCGGCTCCACAATCACTGTCTCGCCGGGCCTGATCTTGCCCTCGCCCTCCGCCATCTCGATCATGGCCAGCGCGATACGATCCTTCACGCTGCTCGCCGGGTTAAAGAATTCAAGCTTCGCAAGAATGATCGCATCCGTATCATTCAAGCGGTTCACGCGAACGAGCGGCGTTCGCCCGACGAGTTCGGTTATGTTATTATAAATCTGCGCCATTGCCCTCTCCTATTGTTACGTTTGTTGCTTTACTATCGTAAGTTCATTATATGAGCCAGCTACCGATTGTCAAGCCAGAACGTCATGCTGTACTGGTCCTTACCTTGCTATGAATACTGCAACATGAGCGCCATGTAGATCGTCTTGATAATAGTCCTGTTTTTGCCTTGTAAAGGAGGCTACATATGAGCGATGATCCAATGTCTACGACGCCGAAGCCGGATGACGAGCCAACGCCGAATGCCGCAACGCCGCCGGGTGCCGAACAGAGCGCGGGGGCATCCATCCCGCCAGACGAGCAATCGCGCGAAACACCCGATCTTGTGAATGAACTGCGCGAAATGGGGCAGCAACTCGAAAGCATGTTCCGTGCCTTCATCGAGAGCGAGCGTGCCAGGCAGATGCAGCGCGATCTGGCGGGCGGCGTGCAGGAAATCACGAAGCAGGTGCAGATTGCGCTTCGTTCAGCACAAAGCAACCCGCGCTTCCAGCAGGCCGAAGAGCGCGGACGGCAGGTGTTGAATCAGGCGCAGCAGAGCAAGCTCGTCAACGATGTGCAGGAAGCGATTGTGAACGGCCTTGGACAACTGAACGAGCAGATCAAACGGGCATCTGAGCGGCTGCAAGAGGACGAGCGCGCGAATGCGGGCAGCGGCACCACCGCCCAGCAGGTGCCAATCGATGTTGACGAAGAGCAGCCTGCCACGCCGCCGTTCGAGCGTTTTGAGCCAGGCGGGCCGGATGTTACCTCGATTCCAGGAGCGCCCGGCACGCCAGAAACGCAGCGGCTCGATACGGATGACGAAACAAACAAGTAAACAAGCGAAACCCGTTTATAAACCTGTCGTGTTTGCAAGCACGACAGGTTTATTGCTTCTAATCTCTGACCATCTGCTCTAATTCCTGCCGGTGCGCCTGATTGTGCTGCACCATGCGGCGCAGCCACGTACCCATGGTATGCGGCGGGCCAATCGGGCTGGGCGCATCCATGTCATCGGTTCCTTCAATCGCCCGCCGCATGTGATCGAGCGACGTGCTGAGTCGTTCGGTGATTTTTGCGCGCGGCAGCGAAGCGTTCCTGGCACGGCGCTGCTCGTTGTAATCGTCCACGTCCATCCAGCCGGTTTCCGGGTTCAACGGAAGCTGCGGCTTGATTTCGCCCAGCGCCATCAATGCCAGGCCGTAGTTCGAGTCGGCCACATGCGCCACAATGTCGTGCGCGGTCCAGCCGTCGGCGCGCTGCGATAACTGCCATTGTTCGTCGTTAAAGCGCGGCAGCAGTTCCAGCCAGCGGGCGCGCTCCTGTTCAATCGCGCCGGCAAGCTGCTGTTGGTTCATTTCTTCGGGCATCGTTGGCTCCGTGGCTATGCAAAGGCTGTGGTGCTATGATACCATGCCTGGTCACACCCACTTCACGCTTTTAATATACTTGCTGCCCGGCGCGGCAACTCATTGCGCAGGGTATCCCGCACCAGTACCCGCGCCAAATTAACCGGGTTCATGAACGACCGCACCGGCGTTGCGCCGCTGAACATGCCGACGTATTGCGCCGCAACCCGTGGCTGCCGGGCAATCGCGCGGAATAACGCGGTGTTCAGCGCAATACCAAGGTCTTGCAAAGGGCCTTCGAGGTGCTGTACCTGCTGCATCTGCGCGCCAAACGCCACCAGATCCCACATCGGGCGCGTCGCGGCGTCGCGTTGGCGCTGGTACTCGGCCATGGCCTGCATCCAGCCGGTGCGGCGGCGCGTTTTCGTCCATGCGTCGGAAAATAATTCGGCGCTTCTGAGCGCATGGTTAATACCCTGGCCGGTGATCGGATCGACGTAGTGGCCCGCGTCGCCGACCAGCGCCCAGCCCGGCCCGTAACTCTTGCGGTAAAAGCTATCCACCGGTGCCTGGCCCATCACAGGTGTGGCGCGCTCGGCGTTGCGTCCGCGTTCGGCAAGCTCAGGCATGCTGCGCCACACCCGCTCGATAGTGCCTTCGGGATCCTTGCGGGCTTCGTCGAACTTCTCGGCTGGCACGCCGACCGACATGACCGTCAGCCCGGCGTCGGCGTCGAACACCAGCACGCCCTTCATGCTCTGCGGGTCGCCATACACCACCGCGCTCGGCTCAGAAAGCGGCGCGAAGTTGCGGTAATACGCGTAGAAAATGGCCGTCGCGCCCACGATGCGGTCGTACACCGGCGCGTCCACCTGCCGCGCCACCATCGAGCGCTTGCCGTCCGCTCCAATCACTGCATCGGCGTAAAAGGTTTGCTCCGCGCCGCCCTGCTGTCGCCCGCGCACGCCCACCACGCGGCCCATGCTCCAGACGACTTCGCGCACATCAAAGCCTTCGCGCAGCGTGATGTCTGGATGAGTCTGCACGCGCCGCAAAATTGCGGTGTCCAGCACCTCGCGGCGGATAGAATACGCATAATCGCGGCCATGCGACACCGGCAGGCGCGTGACAAGATCAAATTCCGGCAGGCGCGTGCCGTAGTAGGTGATGCGTGGCGCGCCAATCGCCTCGACATCGCCAAGCGCGCCAATCCGGTCCAGCACGGCCAGGCTGTTGCCAAAAAAGATCGGGCATGACACCGTTGGCGCAGGGAAGCGCGCCCGCTCCAGCAGCAGCACCCGCGCGCCCTGCTGCGCCAGGAGCGCCGCCGTGGCCGCGCCGGCAATCCGCGCCCCGACGACAATTGCGTCATACGTATCCTGCAAGAGGTGTGTTGTATCTGAAGCTGAAGACATCCCCATGTTCTTTCTCGCGTGAAATCATGATGTATATTGTTCTACCATAGTGTACTTATATTTTGTGAAAATGGATGGCACGTTATGACGACGAACGCGACGCGCACTGCAAAATAAGTGCGCCGTGGTAGCACGGCGCACCATGTAACGCGCTATGATTGAGTATCAGGATGCGTAGTTTGGGTTATCAAGGTAGGGTACCGAGCGCAGACGCATGTATACGGTGCCAAGCACCAGGCCATACACAAGGTGCTGCAAAATAAACGCTGGCGCATACATGTCGAGCAGCGTTGGGTTGAGCACTGGCAGAACGATGAAGTACGCGAGGAACCAGACCAGCATGCTGTAGATCAAGCCAGCCACAATCGGCGAGCCAAAGGTCGAAGGGATGTGAAACACGGTTCGGAACAAAATGCCGAACAGCGCGCCCAACCCGATCGCAACAAGAAAGTGAATAAGCGTGCCGACGATCACCGGCCCGGCCACAAATCCAGGCTCGGCCACCGCCGCAGAGCCATACACCATTGCAGCAATCTGCTTTGCCTCCAGCCAGATGTCATGGCTGCTGCCCAGCGCAAACAGCGCGCCAATAACGGCCATAACGATACCTGCAACAAATCCGGCGATTGCGCCGCCAAGCCCTTTAATATCGGGCAGCGCCACAGCATGCGGTTGTATTGGGGGGGATGACATTTGCATGGACTTCTCCTTTCGGAGGGTAGGAGCGTTAGCTCACAGGTATGTTTACTAGAGTTACGTATCTGCACCTCCAATTCTATTCACGTCACTGTTAATCTCCTTGTGTACACGCATGCCCGTTTGCTGCGGGTGTTAGAGTGCATCGGCAGGCTTCGCAGATTCGTCGCTCGACTCCTGAGCCAGCACAATTCGTACCTCCGTCGCCGCCAATCCCTCTACCTGCTCCACTGTGTACGTCGCGCCGTTGATCTCCACCCGGTCGTTCTTGCGCGGCGGGCGGCCCAGCATGCCCACTACCAGCCCGCCGACTGTCTCCACATCGGGCGCGTCGTTCGGCAGGCGCACGGGCGTGTCTTCAACCAGATCATCGAGCAATAAATCGCCGCGCGCCAGCAGCACGCCCGGCTCGATCTCGCGCAACAGCGGCGGCGCGCCTTCCTCGAACTCGTCGCGCACCTCGCCGACTACCTCCTCAACCAAATCCTCCAGCGTGACCAGCCCCGCTGTGCCGCCGTACTCATCCGCCACGCGCGCCATGTGAATGTGGGTGCGCTTGAACACAGCCAGCAGATGTTCGACTGGCATGCCTTCCGGCGCGGTTGGAATGGGCCGCAGCAGCGCCACAAGATCGAACGTATCGGGCTGCTGTAGCTGCTGGCGCACGAGGTCGCGGAGCAGCAGCAGGCCGACGACATGATCGAGATCGCCGTCGTACACCGGGTAGCGACTGAATGGGTGCGTCGTCACGAACTGTTGCAGTTCCTCCTTGCCGATGCCGATCGGCAGCGCCACCATGCGGCGGCGCGGCGTCATGACCTGCCCGACGTGCCGCTCGCTAAAATCAAAAATATTGTGAAGCAACTGCTCCGCGTTGTCGCTCAGCAGGCCGCCTTCGCCGCTTTCCGACACAACCAGGTCCAATTCCTCCGGCGAATACAGGCGCTGCTGCGCGTCGGCAGCCGGGATGCCAAGCAGGCCCAACAGGCCGTTGCCAATCGCGTTGAGCAGCAGCACCGCCGGCCGAAACAGGATGCTCATCACCCGCATGATGCCGGAAATGCCCAGCGCCGTGCGGTCGGCGTACTGCAACGCCAGCGATTTCGGCACCATCTCGCCGACCACAACATGCGCAAAGGTCAGCAGCGACAGTGAGACCAGCGCCGCCACGGCATGCGCGCTCGCTTCATCGAGGTGAATCCAATCATGCAGCGGCCCCAGCAGCCAATCGGCCACGACATGTTCGCCGTACATGCCCAGCCCAAGGCTCGCCAGCGTAATGCCAAGCTGCGCGGTGGCGATGTAGCGGTCCTGCTTGACCGGGTCTTCCAGAATGCGCTGGACGCGCCGGGCGGTGACGTGGCCCTGGTCCACAAGCTGCCTGATGCGGGTTGGCCGCACGCCGATGATCGCGAACTCGGCGGCCACAAACAAGCCGTTGATCAAGATCAACACAATGATGATGAGAATCGGCAGCACGACTTCCGTTACCATGCGCCCTCCTCATCATCATGTTTTTCGGTCGCAGGCGGCGGGTACACGGCGACCTCGCGCACAGCCAGCCCGTTGATCGTCTCGACCCGCAGGCGGCAGCCCGCCAGCATCACTTCCTCGCCAACTTCAGGACGATGCCCAAGCTCGTTGAAGAGCAGGCCGCCAATCGTGTTGGCAATATCGGTGGGCAACTTGATGCCCAGCAGTTCGTTCACGTCCTCGACCAGCATTTCGCCATGCAGGCGCGTGCTGCCATCGGCACCGGGCGTGATCATGTCCGGCTCGCGGTCGACCTCGTCTTGCAACTCGCCGAAAATTTCTTCGATCAGGTCTTCCAGCGTGATCATGCCGGCCGTGCCGCCGAACTCGTCGAACACAATCGCCACGTAGCTGTGGCTGCGGCGCAGGCGATTCCACACATCAACCGCCGCAATGACCTCGGGCACAAACGGCACCTGGCGCACCACTGCGTCGATCTTCTCCTCGCCCGCCACAAACAGCCGGTACGCGTCTTTCACATGCACCATGCCTTTGATTGCGTCCACCGAGTCTTCGTACAGCGGGATGCGGCTGTAGCCGGTGGTGGTCGCCAGCTGCAGCAGTTCGCGCACCGAAATGGTGAGCGGCGCGGCAACCAGCCGGGTGCGCGGCACCATCACCTCTGACGCCGTGATGCGCCCGATCCGCAGCGCATTGCGCAGCAGCAGGCGCTCGTCGGCGTCGAGTATGCCGCCCTTGGCGCTTTCGCCGATCAGCAAATCGATTTCTTCCGGCGAATGCACATGGCCGTGGTGCTCGGCAGGCGGCACGCGCAGCAGGCGCAAAATCAGCCCGCCCGCGCCGTTAAACAGCGCGATGAACGGGCCGAACAGCACCGTCGACCAGCGCATGGGCACTACCGTGAGCAGCGCCAGCCGCTCGGGGTAGCGAACCGCAATCGACTTCGGCACCAGTTCACCCAGCAGCATCTGCAGCGCGGTGAGCAGCACCAGCACAACAATAATCGCAATCGAGGTGGCAGCAGCTTCCTGCAAGCCGCCGAGGCCGACCAGCAGCGGTGCGAGCGCCGCCGAAATAGCCGATTGCCCGTAGTAGCCCAGCACCAGGCTAGAAACGGTGATGCCAATCTGGCAGGCAGCGACATACGTGTCGAGTTTGTGGGGGTTGTTGAGAATGGGGGACAACATGCGCGCCAAACGGTTGCCTTCGGCGGCCTGCTGCATAATTCGGGGGCGGCGAGCGCTCACCGCCGCGAATTCGGCGGCGACATAGAGCGCGTTGATGCCGATCATGGCCAGCGTCAACACAAGAATTAGCACCGTAGTGCCCATAGCTGATTGTTCTCCTATCCAACATGTACCTACTCTGGCTCAACATGCATGCGCTTATTATAATGAAATTTGCCCGACGTGTGGTGTACGTGCCTGCATATGCTGAAATAAAGCCACAGGCAGAAGAAAAAAGCGGCCCATGGATTATGGACCGCCAGCAGCGAACAAAGGCGCTACGTAATCAAACAGGATTTACCAGAAACGCTAACATAGCGTGATTGACCGCCTCGGGGCATTCCTGCTGGACCCAGTGCGAGCAGTTGGGAAGATAGACGATCTGGAGATTCGAGACGAAGCGATCAAGTCCGTAGGTCAGTTCCTTGCCGAGCGCGATGTCATGTTCGCCCCAGATCAAGAGCGTCGGCACGTTGACGCGCAGGCCGCTGCCGCGGAACAGCCCGCGCGTGCCGCCTTGAATCAGCGCGCGATAATAATTCAGCCCTGCCGTGAGCGCGCCGGGCTTGCCGATTGCTTCTTTGTAGCGCCGGATGTCCTCGTCGGAAAAGATTTCGGGATTTACCGCCGCGCCGCGCAACATCTGCTCGATACCCATGTAATTTCCGGCGCTCAACGCCCATTCTGGCAGCCATGGCAACTGAAAGAAGCCGATGTACCATGATCGCGCCATCTGCCGCCAATTCCTGCCGAACGCTTCGCTCAGTGCCGCTGGATGCGGCGCGTTCAGCACGATCAGCCGCTCGACCCACTGCGGGTACGCGATCGCCAGCGCCCACGCGATCACGCCGCCCCAGTCGTGCCCAACGATCACCGCTTTCTCAAAGCCAAGCTCCTGGATGAGCGCGCCGACATCGTTGACCAACACATCGAGTTCGTAGCCCCAGCGCGGCTTCTCGGTTTCGTTGTAGCCGCGCAGATCCGGCGCGACCACCGTGAAGCGCTCGGCCAGCGCGGGAATCTGCTTGCGCCACGAGTACCAGAACTCCGGGAAGCCATGCAGCAGCACGACCAGCCGCTCGCCATGCCCGGCCTGGACGTAGTGCATGCGGATGCCGTTGATCTGTGCGTAAT
>DASTWM010000041.1:0-31703 GCA_035765855.1 Roseiflexaceae bacterium | reverse complement strand
GTCGTTGAGAATCGGCGCGCGGTCGAGGAGGTGCGGCAGGTGTTCGGCTATGTATGCCTGAACGCGCGCGCGGCGTGCCGCTGCATCGGTAAGTTCGTCAAGCCCGAAATAGGCATTGAAAATATCGCGCCATGCGCGGTACGGCGTCTGCTGCTCGACACTTTTTCCAGCGCCAAGCAACCCGACCATGCCGCGCGCCCGCAGGAGTTGCACGAGTTCGGCAACCATGCGCGATTTGCCGATCCCCGCCTCACCTTCGATGATGAACATGCGGCTCGCGCCCGCCACCACCTCGTCGAGTTGTGCGGCGAGTTGCGCGATTTCAGCCTGCCGTCCGACCATCGTCTGCTGAACGTCCGATGTTACGGCATGCCGATCGCGCTCGCTGAGCGGCTCGTACACCCGGACCGCGCTCGCTTTGCCTTTCACGCGCACGGGCGGCAGTGCGGCAAACACCCAGCGGCGCTCGGCAGCATGATATACGGCATAATCGCACCAGGCGGTGCCGTCCGGCGCGGCTTCCATCAGGCGCGCCGCCAGATTCGCCGGGTCGCCCAGCACACCGTAGGTGCGGCGCTGCGTGCCCCCATACGCGCCGGCGTGCATGGTTCCGCGCGCAAGCCCGATGCGTGCAGCCGTGATATACGGCATGGCATGCGGAAGTGCCAGCAGATCGCGGGCGGCGGCCAGCGCGCGTGCCGCGTCGTCGTCGTGGGCCACCGGCGCGCCGAACGTCAGGTACAAATAGCTGCCCTTGTCGCCCATGGTAATGTCGATCAGCGCGCCTTCATAATGGGCGGTGATGTGCTGCGCCGCGCAGATAAAACTGTTCAGCATCTGCCCGGCATCGGCGTCATGATCGTAATCAATGCCCTGGAAGTGTAGCATGAGTGCGACGACCGGGCGCAGTTCTGCCAGAAATGCAGCGGAGTGGTGGCGCAGCCGCTCGCGCACGGCCGGCAGCAGCCAGCCCTGCGCATGCTTCGCTGGAATGTTGTGCTCTGGGGTGTCCGGCCAGACGCTGGCATGCGGCTGCTGCGCCAGCCCGCTGACGATGGCAACACGCTGCGCTGTTTCATCAGCGCGCCAGCCGCTGATATGCACATGATCGGCGATGACAGTAGCCGTCTGCGCGTCCAGCACGACTTCGCCGCGCCGCGCCAGCCGACCCGCCGTGGCGAGTTGGTCGAGCGTGTGGCCGGCCAGCACGTCCAGCACTTGAATGTGCGGATCGCCGACCAGAAAGCGGCGCGCTGGCCCGCTGGCAACTGCAACTTTCACTGCCAGCGTAAACGTTGCGCCGCCGCGCGTCGTGATCGCGCTTTGATTGCCCATGGCCTGCTGCATGGCCAGGCCGCATGCCACGGCATAAAGCGAAGGAACTACGGGAACTGAAGGAACTAAAGGAACTGGAGCGATCTTTTTTTCCTCAGTTCCTACAGTTCCTTCAGAACTGTTGAACCAGCATGTGATCGCGTCGCCGCTGAAGCCGATCACGCTGCCGCCGAACTGGTGTACGCAATGAATCAGCGCATCATACAGCCGGTTGAGGTGCGCGGTCAATTCTTCCGCGCCGCGCTGCGGGCCAAGCTCCTGCGCCAGCGCTTCGGCGAGCGGCGTGAAGCCGGAAATATCCGCAAAGAGGGCAGCGCCACATGTGCGGTCGGGCAGCGCCAGACCACGAACGAGCGCAAGCCGCCGATCTTGCGGAATGTATATATCGAAATCTTGCATGGGTTCTGTGCGCCGTCTGGTTGCACGCTTGCCGCATGTGAGTGCCGCGTATCATCAGAAACAGCTACAGCGTGCAAACTGAAGTCGCCCGTATTATAGCACGCTCCGCTCTGGCGTACCTGATACGCTCTCGACGTTCTCTCGACGTTTTCTCGACATGCGCGGCGTATGCTGTGTCAAGAAGAACAGCCGCTACGATATCAGAAAGGAGCAAACCGATGGCACGCCGTTTCTATAGCGCCGCCCGCGCTGCGTAGCTCAACACCAGCAGTCCACCACGTCACCCCGGAAGTGCTTCTGGGGTGATGTCTTTCATCCACTACTTGTACTGGCCGTAACAAATCGTTTCAATCAAGCAATGTCTTCAGTAGTTTTTAGCAACGTATTTCAACGCCCAAATAAGGAGCTTTGTTGTGAAAAGCAGGTTATTCGTGAATCGTTGTGTTGTCCCTGTGTTGCTGCTCACCGTTGGACTGCTCGCCCCAGGTTCAGCGCCGATCCAGGCTGCCATGCAGTCGCCAAATAATGCGGATATTTCATGTAATGATACTCCGTTCGGCCATGTGCTTAAACTGAATCAGAAGAACGAGCTTTTTCTTGGCCTCACGGACGCAGTCGATCCGAACCACTCTCTTTACGCCTACCGCCTCGGCGCGGACGCCACGGGCATTCTGCGGGAACAGTTTATCTCGGATCCAACAACCGAGCCTGCAAATATCTCCGGGCTGTCCGGGACCGCCGCCGACGTGGACGGCGATGGCAAAGATGAGTTCATTCAGGGCTTCAACGGCGCGAACGGGGGCTACGATGTGCTGGTGCGCAGAAACGGCGGCGCGAGCGGGCTTTACTCCCTGGCCGGGCAGGGCTATCGCGGCAGCGCGATGGCGGCCGGCGACATCCAGGGGCGCGACGACGGCTCGCAGCAGGTCGTGATCGCCTCGATGACCAGCAGCGGTCTGTCGGTGGCCGTTCTCGGGCGTGAAGCCAATGGCCCTTTCGGCAACCTGGTGGCGTCATGGACCTCCTCGACAAACAATCGCATGAATGGCAGCCAGATTCATGTGGCGGTCGGCAACCTGAACAACAATCGCACCGCCGATATTGTGGTCAGCTTCCTCCAAAGCAACCGCAACCAGGAATTCATGCAAATCATCCATCTGGAGTATCAGCCCGGTTATGCGACAGACACTGCCTTCAATCTGCAGGAGCGTGCTGCGGGTGTGTTCAATGGCACTCCGGGAGTTTATTTTCCGGTTTTCAAGGACTTGAAGATGACCCTGGCATCGCTTAGCGGCAGCCCACAGCAGAGCGTGGTAATCGGTTACGACGTTCTGGACGATAATTTCTTGCGCGTCAGGGATTTCGATGAGGTAACGGTCAATGGCACGGCACAGTTTGTGGAACGAGCATACTGGTCCAGGAAAGATGTACCTGCACGTACTATCGCCATCGCGGCGGGCAACCTGTACGGCGATGGCCGCGACGAGGTCGTCTTCGGCTATGACAATAGCCTCGACGGTACGCTCAACTTTGAAACGCTCAGCCTGACCGATGCGAACACCGCGACGCCAAAGCTCGTCAGCGTTGATCACTGGCAGGATGGCAGCAACTATCGCAATGCGACCGATGATCTGGCGCTGGCGGTGGGCGATCTCGACAAGGACAACCATGCCGAGGTGACGGCGGTCTTCAAGGACGCCAACCCGGGCGGCTTCCAGGCGCTCTATCTGTCGGAGCAGTTCGGCCAGAACCAGCAGCCGACCGGTTTGAAGCTGGTGGACTGGGGCCGCCATGACTCGTCGCTCAGCGCGCCGCCCATCCTGTCACTTGGCGATTGGAACAACGAATCGGTGCATGCTTCGCTGAGTGGGACATGCGCGCGCGTGGTGGACGCAAACATCACGGCAGTCGGGTTTGTGCCGCCCTACTGGCAAAACATCCAGGGCAGCCAGCCGGGGAAAGGCGGCTCGATCGGGCGCTCGGTCACGCAGGAAGCCTCGTCCGAGCAGTCGCTGACCTATCACCGCTCCGATACCGTGTCGGTGTACGCGGGCGCAGGGCTGGATGTGGATATTCCCGGCATATTCCAGATCTCTGCTTCGGCCAAGGAGACCGGCGCGCGCGAAGCCGCCATGAGCAACCGGCAGACGACCGGAACGGTGACGACGACGGTGACGACCGTCGGCCAAAGCTGGGCTGACGACGCGCTCGTGTACGATCCGACCGAATACAACTGTTACAGCTATCAGTTGTCGGTAAACGCGGTCGCGCTGCCGCCCGACAAGGCTAACGTACGCTACTGTCAATTTCAGGGGCTGCCGGGCGCAGCGCCGCAGCTTCAGGCCAGCGAGCTGAACAGTTGGGATGCCAACTTCGGCGCGCAGCCTGAGTTCGCGCCGATTGCCCGCGACTGGAGCAGCCTGACGCTATTCCGGGGCGCGTTCACCGGCCAATCCAGCAACCAGGCCAGCGCGCCGCTGGCTGTGGATGGTGCGATCCTCAACGGCAGCTACAGCAACACTCCGGTCGCCCAGACGGCGAACGAGAATCACCCATGGTGGCAGGTGGACCTTGGCGCGGTGCAGCCACTGACCAAAATCCGGCTGTGGACGCCGCCCGCGAGCCTGTCGAACGTGTACCTGTTCGTGTCCAACACCGATTTTCGTAACATTCCTGGCGGGAACGATCCGCAGACGCTGCTTTCCATGCCGAACGTGCAGCATTACACGCTGGCTGACCTCGGCAACGGCTTCAAAATGACCGACACCGCGCCGCCCGAAGCTACGTTCCTGACATTGGATGCGCGACATCAGCCCATCCGTGGTCGCTATGTGCGCGTGCAGCGCGCCGACACAGCGGTGCTGTCGCTGGCGGAAGTGCAGGTGTTCGGCGCTAATCACGTCGACCCGGATCGCTACCCGCTTGACATGCGCGACAGCACGCCCAACAATGGCTCCTTCGACGTGCTGCTGTACAATCCGTATCACACATCGGCCAACGACATGTATGCATGGGTGCCGACGCGCGGCCATCTGCTGTGGGATGGGCGGCAAAGCCCGGCGCTGAACGCGCTCGGCGTGGATCGCGGCAATACCACCGTGAACTGGTCGCTGAGCAAAGGCACGGGCAACACGCAGGTGCAGGCGCATGAACTGGACAACAGCACCAGCGCCGGCGTGGAGTTCGAAGGCGAAGCGGGCGAAGTCATCAAGGTGCTGGCGGGCGGCGGCACCGAGCACACCAGCGGCCTCGCCACTGAAACAACCCTGAGCACGTCGTGGAGCAGCGATTTCAACATGGGCGGGCAGATGCAGGGTTTCCCGCCTGAATACAACGGCATCGAGAATAACTGGGTGCTGAACTGCCGCTACCGCTTCCAGCCGTACCAGTACGAGATCACCGACACCTCGAACCTGGGCCACCAGCACCGCTACCCGGTGCTCGATTACCTCGTGCCGTCCGGCGGGCGCGCCTCGGACCTGGATCGCACCGTCGATCTGGCGGCCTGCCGCAATGGCAACCTGCCCGCCGCGACGCCGCAAACCAACAACGACAGCGCGCAGGCGGTCACCGGCCAGCCGCTCACGCTTAACGTGCTGGCGAACGACCAGGGCGACAATTTGACGATCATGGCTGTTGGTCCGGCGCAGCATGGCACCGTCACACACACCGATCGCACGGTTACGTACACGCCCAACGCTGGCTTCACCGGCAGCGACAGCTTCACCTACACGGTGAGCGATGACGCCGACGGGCAGACCGTGACCAGGGCAAAGGATACTACGACCACCGGCACGGTGACAATCCAGGTCGGCGCTGCCAACAGCACGATTATCTATCTGCCGATGATCAGGCGTTAGATTAACCACCGCGTTCCGGCAAGCGGTGGGGGGAACCAACGTATGTATCCGGTAGGGGCGCAGCATGCTGCGCCCTGATTCGTTTCTTATGCCGATGCCCGCATGCCGGAGCAGACAAGATCATACGCAATGGGGTGCAGATTAGCAATCCGTGCTCCTGTTTGCAAGTTGACGCCCATGCGCTGCCGTGCTAAGATGCTGCCACACAATCTGACACAAGGGACCCTGAGGAAGCGACGGGTTCAAATAGGGGAAGTCCGGTCGCAAGCCGGCGCAGTCCACGCTACTGTATGTTGCAGTTCTGAGTTCTGAGTTTTGAGTTCTGAGTAAGGAGCGACAGCGTTCCTTCAACTCAGAACTCATCATTCATAACTTATACCTGTCAACGAGCCAGAATGCCTACCCTTGTGCATGTGCCGTTCACCCCGCGCTGGAATGGGAGTGAGGCAGGGCGTTTCATGCGCCGCTGTTTCCCTTTCCGCCCGGAGAGGGTTTTTTGTTCCGCAGATGTAGCAGGTGCATGGAGTTTGGAGAGGAATGATCATGAAACACGGAATGGGATTTTTACGGACGCTGGGCGCATTCATGGCGCTCTTGGTTGCGCTGGCCGCGCTGCCAACCCACGCCGCCGAACCACAGACTGATGCGGCCAATCGCGCGCTGGCCTGGCTCGTCGGGCAGCAGGGCGATGATGGCAGCATTGGCGGCGACGCGGGCGCAACCGCTGACGCAGTAACGGCGATGGTCGCAATGGGTGTGGACCCCGACGGCGTGCTGAAAAACGGTAACTCGCCGGTGTCGTACCTCGGCGCGCAGGCCGCCACGTACGCCGCGAAGTCGGTTGGCGGGGCGGGCAAACTGACGCTGGCCGTGATCGCCGCTGGCAAGGATCCATCAAACTTTGGCGGCGTCAATTTGATAAATATGCTTCAGAAAAGCTACAACTCTGCTACCGGGCAGTACGGCCCCACAACCACAGATCATGTGTTTGCGCTGCTGGCGCTGGCGAGCGCCGGTCAAACCGTGCCGCCCGCCGCGGTTGCCGCGCTGGAGAAGTTGCAGCTTGCCGACGGCGGCTGGAGCTACGACGGCACTGTTGCGACCGGCAGCGATACCAACACGACCGCGCTGGCGGTGCAGGCGCTGAAGGCCACCAGCGGCGGAAGCGCCGCGCTTCCCAAAGCGCAGGCGTATCTCCTGTCGCAGCAGAACGCGGACGGCGGCTTCCCGTATTCCAAAACCTCGCCGTTTGGCTCCGACAGTGATGCCAACTCAACCGCCTATGTCATTCAGGCGCTGGTGGCGCTCGGCGTCGATCCGGCCACGCTCAAACAGGGTGCCAACACACCGCTGACCGCGCTGCTCGCTTTGCAGAACACCAGCGGCGCATTCCGTTACCAAACGGCCATTCCTGACGACAATATTTTCGCCACAGAACAGGCCATTCCGGCGCTGCTGCTCAAGTCGTTCCCGTTGAAAACAGCCGTGTCTGTCCGGTTGTGGCTGCCGCTGTTGTCCGACATGCGGGCGATCTCCGGCGCGTTGAAGCCGATTATCGTTCCATGAGAGCGGCGGCGGCACCCACAAGCGGCGGCACCCCTTGTGGGTGCCGCTACGAAGCGCCAATTATCTGGAAACTATTTATAAGCCGTGTGCTGCCATGCAAACCCGTTTCCAAGGGGCGGCGCAGAGCTGTTTAGCCTAAACGAGAGCCGCTGTGTTTTCACGTTTCTCTATTTGCATGCATGGACGCTGGCTATCCCTTGCCGTGTTGCTGCTGCTGGCGCTTGCCCTGCCTATGCTGGGGCAGGCGCAGAGCGCGCAGGATGAACCAAACCATGCCGGACTCATTATTCGCCATGGCGATGGAAGCGTGGTGACGGCCTGCGTCGGCTTCAGCGAGCCAAGCATCAGTGGTCTCGAATTGTTGCAGCGCTCGGGCATTCCGTTCATCGTGCAGCAGAGCGGCTTGGGCGGGGCGGTGTGCAAACTTGACAACGAGGGTTGTGACTATCCAACTGAGGATTGTTTCTGCAAACGTAATGGCCCAACCACCGTTTACTGGGCGTTCAATCGGCTGACAGCGAACGGCTGGGTCTTTTCGCCGGTCGGCGCGTCGAGCACGCGCGTGCAGCCGGGTGACATAAATGGCTGGGCATGGGGCACCGGCAGCGTGGCAAGTGGCGCGCAGCCGCCAGTTATTCCGTTTGATCAGGTGTGCCAGTTGCAAGCGAGCACGCCCGTGCCGCCCACCAGCGCGTCGCCAACAACAGCTCCCACGCCATCGCCGCGTCCGCCCACGCCTATTCCGCCGACATGGACACCAACGCCGACGGCCACACCGTCGCCCACGGCGACACCACCGCCGCAAAGCGCGCCCGCCGCGCCGACAGCTACGCCCGTACCTGCATTGCGGACGCCAACCACTGCGCCGTCCACGCCGACGCGCACCCCCGTGCCGCCGACGACCACCCGGCAGCCGCCCACGCCTGTGCCAACAGAACAGCCCATGGAGCCAACCGATACGCCATTGCTAACGGAAGTTCCTGAAATCGCACAGGCGGCGACGAGTGAGCCGCCGCCACCATCCGCAACGCCGCTGCCGCCATCCGCCGCACCGGTTGCGCCGACGCGCGCTGCACCGACGACGAGCATGCCGACGAGTGCTGCTCAATCTACAAGTGCTCTAGCCGAAACGGAAGTCGTGGCTGCGCCAACACAGGCTGTGGTATCATCAGCGGTGGCAACTGCGGAAGGAGCCGGTGGCGCAGCCCCGCAGCCGCCGGCCGAATCACGCAATCAGCCGTCGAACTATGTTACGTTTGCCGTGCTGGTGCTGCTGCTGATCAGTGCTATTCTGGCTGTCTATTCGCGGCGCGTGCGCTAATCACTCAGGAGCGATCATGAGCACATCGACACAACTATTTACCAATCGCCAGCACCTCACCACCAGGGCGTACGGCAACAGCGCCAATCTTGATGCGCGCAAGTCAATCTACCAGTATCAACAAACACCTTTTGATCTGGTGGAATGGGTGCTTGGACACGCTACGTGGAATGGTGCCGAAACAGTGCTGGACGTTGGCTGCGGCACCGGCCAATATCTCGCGCAGCTTGCCCGGCGCGGCGGTATGCGACTTGTCGGCTTTGATCTTTCGCGCGGCATGCTGGCTGACCTTGCCCGACAGTGGCATGGCGCGCTGCTGCCGCACCTGGCTGTGGCCGATGCGCAGGCACTGCCGCTGGCCGACGCCTGCTGCGATGTGGTGCTGGCTATGCACATGCTCTACCATGTGCCCGACATCGCGCAGGCGGCGCGCGAGTTCCGGCGCGTGTTGCGGCCCGGCGGCGTGCTGCTGGCGCTCACGAACAGCGACCAGCATTTGCAAAAGCTGCAAAACCTGCTGCAAGCGGCGGTGCATCATGCTGCCGGGCCGCCGGTCGCACTTCCGGGACGTTTCGCCACGCGCTTTTCATTGGAAAATGGGGCCGCGCCGCTTCAGGCAGCGTTTCAACATGTCGAACAGCATGAAGCCAGCAACGAATTAGCTGTTCCTGATGCCACGCCGGTGCTGGCCTACTGCAACAGCGTGCGTCAGGCGTACGAGGCTGTGCTGCCTGCTGGCGCTTCATGGGATGCTGTGCTTGCCGAGGTCGAGCGGGTTGTAGCCGCCGAAATTGCTGTGCATGGCGCGTTTCGCGTTGTGACAAAAATCGGCCTGTTTGTGTGTCGTTAATTATGGAACTGAGGGACTGAGGAACTGAGAAACTCATGGGAATCTGATTCATCCTGTCACGCTATGCATACGCTCACATGGCTCATCTGGCTGGTCGCCGCGTTGGTAGTTGTCGGTCTCACAACCAACCCGCTGTACCTTTTGCTGGTGTTGCTGGCGGTGGCGCTGGTGTTTATCGCCTGCCATGACGACCGTCCGCTGGCGCGCTCGTTTCGGCTGTTCTTCGTGGCAGGCTTCCTGATCTGGCTCGGCTACATCGTATTCAGCGTGATCACCGTGGGCGGCGGGCGCGGCAACACGGTGCTGCTGCGGCTGCCCGCGCTCACGCTGCCGCCGCTGTTGGGCGGCGTCACGCTCGGCGGCGCGATTACGGCGGAGGACATGGTGTGGGGCGCGGTGCGCGGCCTGCGTATCTGGGCGCTGATCGCGATCTTTGGCGCGTTCAACGCGCTGGTTGACCATTACCGGCTGTTGCGTATGACGCCGCGCTCGCTCTTTCATGTTGGCCTGGCCGTCACGATTGCGATCACGTTCGTGCCGCATACCGTTCAATCCCTGGCCGACATTCGCGAGGCGCAGCGGTTGCGCGGGCATCGCTTTCGCGGCCTGCGCAGCTACCTGGCGTTAGTCGCGCCGCTGCTTGCCAGCAGTCTGGAGCAGTCGATCCAGTTGGCCGAGGCGCTCGACGCGCGCGGCTACGGGCGCACGCGCGTAACCGATGTGGCGCTTGGTCGGCAGCAGATCGGCGTGCTGGTGGGCGTGCTGCTGTTCAGCGCGGGGCTGTTCGGCTGGCTGTATTACGGCAGCGCTGCGACGATTATTACGCTTGCCATGATGGCGGCGGGCGCGGCGCTGCTCCTGCTGGCGGCGCGGGCGCTTGGACGGATGGTGACGCGCACGACCTACCGGCGCGAGCGCTGGCATCAGCGCGACATGCTGGTCTGCGGCGCTGCTCTGGGGTGCGCGGCGGCGTGGATCGGGCTGCGGACCATGGGCATGGGCGACCTCATATACAACCCGTATGCCGCATTGCGTTTACCTCCGTTTGCGCTCATCGCTGGCATGGCCGTGCTCCTGCTGGCTGCTCCGGCGCTGTTCGGCGCACCCGCAAACCCACGCGCGCGCCGCGCCACGCCTACCGCGCGGCCTGCATCAGCGGCAGCAGAACCCGGAATGTTACGCCAGAAGGAGATGTAGGTTCCGGGTGCGCGGACGACAGCGGGTTTATCGGTGCGGTGAAGGCTGACGTATTGCCGCTGGCGTCGGTCATGGTGGCGGTGAGATAGGTGCCTTTGAGATCGTCAGCCGCAAACGACGCAGTGAACGTGCCATCTGATTGCGCTGTCGTCGCGCCAATAAAATATTGTCCTTCATTCGCCGCGTCAGAATAAAGTTCCACATGGCAATTCGGACAGCCCGTCCCCTGTACCCCGGTGGTCGAAACCCGCTGAAGCTGTGGCGGCGCGATGCCGTTGTTGCCGCCGTCGACGAGCATGATGCCCGCCTCAGCATTATCGCTGATGCTGTTTGCCAGCAACTTGTTGCGCGTGCCGCCCTGCACAGTGATGCCAGCATCCTGATTGGTACGGACGGTGTTGCTTTGCACCACCGCGTTGCTCGCCTGGTCGATCACGATTCCGCCGCGCAGGTCGCACTCGCTCCACGGCCCGCTGCCGTTGCCGTTGTTACGCACAAGATTGCCCGACACCAGCGCGTTCGCGCCTGCTACACACATGCCGGATCGCTCGTTCGCTTCGACCGTGTTGCTGATGATTTGGGTGTTCTGCCCGTTCAGCATGATGCCCGAAAGCGGATGGTTTGCAATGATATTTCCTGGCCCAACCGTGTTGTTGTCGCC
This sequence comes from Roseiflexaceae bacterium, assembly GCA_035765855.1. Lineage (GTDB taxonomy): Bacteria > Chloroflexota > Chloroflexia > Chloroflexales > Roseiflexaceae > DASTWM01. The sequence continues at coordinate 20,514 of DASTWM010000041.1, read as the reverse complement.
CTGCACGCGCACGCCGTTATTTTGATTCGGCATGGATGTGGTGCCATCTGCGCCGATGCCAATCCAATTCCCTGCCACCTGATTCGCTGGCGAGTCGATACGCACGCCGCCAAAAATATTCGCGACAATAACGTTACCTGCCCCTGCGACGCTTCCGCCGATCAGATTATCGCTGGCGTCGAAGCTGATCTGGATGCCGTAGTTGCGGTTCGGACGCGACACCGAGGCACCGCGCGCGTCCGTCACCATGCCAACGAAATTGCCCTGGATGAGGTTGTAGGTTGTGCCTGCGTCGGTCACGTAGATGCCCTGGCCGTACGGCGAGGAAGCGTCGCCATTGCCGGCGATGACGTTGCGCGCGGCGGGCGTGGTGCCGCCGATCAGATTCTGGCTGGAACCATCGCGCACAAAGATGCCGCCATTGGTGTTGCTGAGCGGCGTCATCCCGTCGGCAGCCAACCCGATGATATTTCCGGCGATGGTGCTATAGGTCGTGTGCTCGACCGACATGCCGCTGTCGTTGCCGGAAATGACATTGCCCGCGCCTGCCTGCGCGCCGCCGACGGTGATGCGCGTGGTGTCCGTCAGCCGCACGCCCGCAAAGGTATTTGGCAGCGCGGTCATGCCATCGGTGTCAGTGCCGATCCAATTCCCCGCGACGGTATTATCCTGGGTGGTTGCGCCCGCGATCAGCACGCCGGAGTAGCCGTTGCCAGAAATAATGTTGCGCATGTCGGGCGTGGTGCCGCCGATTTGCGCGTGTGTTGCGCCATCGCGCAGTTCAATGCCCGCCGCACCGTTGCGCAGCATCTGCGTGCCTGCGACGGTTGTGTACGCAGCGCCGCCACTGATCAGCATGCCGTCGTCGCCATTCTCGCGCAGCACGCAGTTCATGATCTGGTTATGATGTGCCGCCTGATCCTGAATGACGATGCCTACATCATAAAAGTGCTGCAAGACTAATCCGCGAATCAGATTGTACGCTGATGCAACCGTGATTCCATTGTCGAGCGCGCTGGAATCGCCGCCGTGCAGCACAATCGTAGGCGTGGCAGCGTTTGTTGGCGCGGTTCCATCAATCGTGACTTGCCCGCGCGTGAGCGTGGGGAGAGCGCCGTTCGCCGCGTCGAGCATGATCGTCCACATGCCGTCGGCGTATCCGTCGTCACTCATGGGAATAGCAAATGCGATCGTTAGCGTTGCGCCAGCCGCCGTTGCGTTTGTGGCGAGGAGCGCCTCCCGCAGCGATATATCGCCATCAGCACCGGGGTTGTTGCGCAACGCAGTTACTGAAGAAACAGCGCCGTCCACGCGATCCGCTGTGGTGGTGACCGCTACGCTCGCTGTGGCAGCAGGTTGAACCTGGGCGTCAACAGGCGCTATTGATATTGTAGCAAGGCAAAGCAGCACTGCTATGCCGAGAAGCGTAAACGCTCGTGCGCTGCTTCTCCGCAGTTGGTGTATATGAAACACCGTGCTCTCCTAGCAGAGTGCAATTGTGGCCTTTGGAATGGCGACGATCGAGCGCGAGCAATGATTGATCATCGGCAGCACGTCAGGAACGGTATAACCATGTGAGAGAAAACAGGATGTATGGAATGCCGCATGCTAACGGCCAAATCTACGAACCACGAATTACACAATTGGTACTGAACACAAACGCCAGTTGGTGTGTGCTGCGATGCAAGGCAGAAGATGCATGGAAAGAGTAATGAAGGCCTTAACTATTATACGGTGCTGTGTCGTAGAATTCAAGTTAACAAAGAGTTAACGCGATAGCGGGGGCGCGCCGGCGGGTGTGCGTTGCCGCATCGCGCGGAAGTAGATAAATTGCAGTACCGACGCAATCACACCCGCGACCGGAATGCCGAACAGCACGCCCCATGCGCCCGCCACACTCGCGCCGATCAGAATCGCGCCGAAGATAAGGAGCGGGTGAAGTCCAACAATCTTGCCCATCAGGCGCGGCATGATCACGTTAAAGAGCACCTGCTGCAACAGCAGCAACCCGATTAACAGCAGAAAAAAGCTGTCAGGTTGCTCGATCAGCGCGATCAGCAGCGGCGGAATAATGGCAAATACGCCGCCAATCAGCGGAATCAGCACCAGTATTGTCGTCAGAACGCTTGCCAGCGTCACATCGGTGAGGCCAAGCACGATCATTAGCGCGGCGGTCGCAAGGCCATAGAACAATGCCTGAAGAATCTGCGCGCGCAGAAAGCCGCCAAACGTGCGATCCACAATCGAGAGCAGCGTGCGGGTTTCATCGCGCCAGCCGTAGGGCAGCAGCGCCAGCAGCCGCGTCACCAGCCGCGGGCCATCGAGCGTCATGTAGAAACTGATAATAATCACCAGCACCACGTCGATCAGCACATTTGCGACGCCGCTCGCGATGCCAAACGATTGTTGCGCCAGCGCGCTGCCGAGCGAGGTCGCCTGCTGGCCCACCAGTTCCGGGCGCAGGATGTTGGTAAGATCAATCCTCCATCCGCGCTGGTATAAATTCTCCTCAAGATTGATGACCCACTTGTTGGCCTCATCTACGGCAGTGATCATCATGTCAGGAAAGCCGGTAAGCTGTTGCAGCAGCGGTGGCACCAGCACGATGCCCAGCACCACAATCAGAGTAAGCAGCGCCATGTAAACGAGCGTCACCGCCATGCTGCGCGGCATCTGCCAGTGGGTGGCAGCCGTGAAGGAAGCCGCGCGCGCGAATCGCGGCAGCGGAATGGCAACTTGCGTGAGCTCATCGACCAGTGGCCGCAACGCCAGCGTCATGAGCCACGCCAGGCCAAACAGCAACAGCGGTGTCGCAAACAGGGTAAAAAGTAATAAAACGCGCTCCAGCAGGAACACCGACGCGGCGGTGATCAACAGCCATATGAGCACGCGCTGGAGGCGCTCCAGTTGCATGTCTACGCTCCAATACAAGCAAATGCTTGTTCATGCAGCACACTATGCTGCACGAAAATCGTCTGCTCAACACACCAGCGAGCCGCCCGGCCAGCCCGGCGCGGCTCCATGGAGTATGCATGATAAAGCAGATAGATACTTTTAGCCAATCAATTGTACGGCGTCTCGCGCGGTGTAGCGCGGCCCCTCGCGCAGGAGTTCGCTTTGAAACAGAATGACCTCGGTGACGCGCCATGACAGCGCGGGCGGAGGAGACACATGAGCCAGCATGCTGCCAAGGTGTGCCTGCTGTGCGGCACTGGCATCGCGGCGCACGCGCCCAATCGTCAGGTGCGCCCGGAACGGCCGCGCCTCGACGGGAAAGCCAAGCGGGCGCAGCGCGGCGGCAATGCTCCGCTGCATCTGCTCAAGCGCTGACGTTGCCCCATCAATGCCGACCCACAGCACGCTCGGTCGGCGTGCGTTTGGAAAGACTCCCGGTGGCCCCAAACGCAGCTCGCATGCTGGTTGACCGGCGAGTGCCTGCCGCAGCGCCGCGCCAATTGGCGTGACAAGTTGCGTGTCAGTTGCGCCAAGAAATTGAAGCGTCAGGTGCATGGCCGCTGGCGCAACCCACTTGACCGGCGGGCTACCGCGCTGGAGTTGCTGCTGCACTGCAACCAGCGCATCCTTCACCGATGGCGGCACCTCGACGGCAATAAACAATCGCCACGTGTCCATGCTGCCTTGTAATTACTTGTCGTCTAATACCGAATGCGGCACCGCGTCGGGCGGCACATTGCGGCCCTGACTGAACACGGCCTGGCTGTCAATCGCTTGATCGCCGTTGTTCGGCTGCGCCCATATATACGTGCCGTCTGGTCGCAAGATTCGTGCGCGGACGTTATCGCGCAGGTAGGTACACAATATCTCATCATGCACATACGTTACAAGCGCCGGATCTTCCAGTGGGAATAATGTTTCCACCCGGCGGTCAAGGTTGCGCTGCATCAGGTCGGCACTGCCGAGGTATATCTCGGGCTTGCCGTTGTTGCCAAAATAATACATGCGGCTATGTTCCAGGAAGCGACCCACAATGCTGCGCACCGTGATACGTTCGCTCAAGCCGGGAATGCCGGGCCGCAGGCAGCAAATGCCGCGCACAATCAATTCTACCGAAACACCGGCCTGCGACGCCTTGTACAGCAACTCGGTCATGCGTGGATCGACCAGCGCGTTGATCTTGAAAATGATATGGCCTTTTTTGCCGTTCTGGGCATGCTGCATCTCGCGCTCGATCAGCGCTACCAGCCGCTCGCGCAGGTTCACAGGCGCAACCAACAGCTTACGATAGGCGCGCTGGCGCGAGTAGCCAGTCAGGAAATTGAACAGCTCGGTGGCATCGGCGGCAATGTCGGGCCGGCTGGTGAGAAAGCCGAAATCGGTATAGACGCGCGATGTGGCTGCATTGTAATTGCCGGTGCCGAGGTGAACATACCCGCGCAATCCTTCGCCTTCGCGCCGAACGATCAGCGCAACTTTGGCATGCGTTTTCAAGCCCGCCAGGCCGTACACGACATGGACGCCCGCGCGCTCCAGCGCCCGCGCCCATGTGATGTTATTTTCTTCATCGAAGCGCGCCTTGAGCTCGACCAGCACCGTAACCTGTTTGTCTTCCTCGCGGGCGCGCATGAGCGCCTTGACGATTGGCGAATTCGCGCCGACACGGTACAGCGTTTGCTTGATTGCCAGCACATCGGGGTCTTTGGCGGCGGCCTCAATCAGTTCGACAATCGGCTGAAATGAGTCGTATGGATGGTGCAGCAAAATATCATGCTGGCGGATCGCCGCAAACATGTCGCTGCTTGTGCGAGCATGGCGCAACACCAGCGGCGTCGATGGGTAAAATGGCGGGTCTTTCAGATCGGGCCGGTCGAGCCGGGTGAGCGCCATGATGTCGGACAAACCGAGCGAGCGGCGCGCTTCATAGATGTCGTCGGGCGTCAGATGAAGATTGAAGAGCAGCAGGTCGCGGATGCGCTGCGGCATGTCATGCTGGATGGACAGGCGCACCACCGCGCCGAAACGCCGCTGCCGCACGCCCTGCTCAATCGTCCGCAGCAGGTCTGCCGCTTCTTCTTCCTGTATTTCAACATCGGCGTTGCGGGTGATGCGAAACGCGTAGGCCTCTTTGATTTTCATGCCGGGAAAGAGCGACTGCACATTCGCGGCTATCACCTGCTCCAGCCATGTGAAGCAGTAGCGGCGCGCAGGGTGAATCTGTTCCGGCCCATCGCACTTGCCGCCACTGATCGGGATCAGGCGCGGCAGCACCGCCGGCACCTTGACGCGCGCGAACAGCTCGCCCTCCTCCGGGTCGTTGACAACCACCGCGAGATTGATGCTCAGGTTTGAGATGTGGGGAAAGGGATGGCTATTGTCGAATGCAAGCGGCGTCAGCACTGGAAACACATCGCGTTCGAAGTAGTCGCGGCACGCGGCGCGCTGCTCCTTGTTAAGTTCATCATAATTAAGGATATGAATGCCCTGCTCGCACAGCTTCGGCAGCACATCGTCGTGCCAGCAGCGCTGCTGCGCTTCCTTGTGCTCCAGCACCACGCGCCGAATCGCCATAAGTTGTTCGGCGGGCGTTAATCCGTCCGGCGAGCGCTCGTTCACGTTCGCGGCAAGCTGTTGTTTCAACCCGGCTACGCGGATCATGAAAAACTCGTCGAGGTTGGTGTTAAAAATGGAAAGGAACTTCACCCGTTCAAGCAGCGGCTGGCGCTGATTCATGGCTTCCTGGAGAACGCGCCAGTTGAACTCAAGCCAACTGATTTCGCGGTTAAAGAAGTGTTTGGTGGGAGAAGATTGCTGCTCGGTTGCAGGCTTTGTTTTGGCCGAAGTTCCCATTCAATCCCCCTGCGGCATGGTGCTTGCGCTGAGCATGACCTTACTTGACACAAGGAAGTATAGCATTTTTAGGGTAGGTGGTAAATAAAAGAGCGGCGCACTGACAACCGCCAGAATGCCGCTCCCAAACTGCGTGGACCGCTGCTTACCAGCCGCCTAATGCAGGCGAGACGACCTCTTCATCCCCGACCTGCGACTTGCTGGCGGCGTGCTCCTGCTCAGCCAGGAACCACGTCGCCTCCATGGCCGCCTTGCAGCCCTCGCCCGCCGCTGTGATCGCCTGGCGGTACACGTAATCGACGACGTCGCCGGCGGCGAACACACCCGGAATGCCGGTGCGGGTGCGCCCGTCGGCCTTGATAAACCCATTCTCGTTGAGATCGAGAATGCCCTTGAACAGTGAGGTATTGGGAATATGGCCGATGTACGGGAACACGCCGTCGACCTCAATCACCTGCTCTTCGCCGGTCTGGAGGTTCTTCACCCGCACGCCGGTGACACGATCATCGCCCAGCACTTCAGTCACGGTTGAGTCCCACACGAAACGTACCTTCGGGTCGGCGAAGGCCCGCTCCTGCAGAACCGGATCGGCGCGCAGCTGATCGCGGCGGTGTACAATAATCAGGTCAGTGACAAAGCGCGTCAGGAACAAGCCTTCATCCAGCGCGCTGTTGCCGCCCCCGACCACGACGACCTTCTTGCCACGGAAGAAGAAGCCATCGCATGTCGCGCAGTACGACACGCCACGGTTCGCAAGCTCAAGCTCGCCCGGAACACCCAGCTTGCGCGGCGAAGCGCCCGTCGAAATAATCAGCGTATCGGCGGTAACGGTATTGCCATTATCAAGCGTCAGCGTAAAGGGCCGCTGCGACACGTCGACCTTCTCCACCGTCGCGTCGAGGAACTGCGTGCCGAAGCGCGCGGCCTGCTCCTCCATCTTCTGCGACAACTCATAACCGCCGACCGACTCTGGAAAACCGGGATAATTTTCGACTTCGCTGGTGGTGGCGATCAGGCCACCGGGCTGAAGCCCGCGAATCAAAACAGGCTCCAGATTCGCGCGGGCAGCATACAGCGCGGCGGTCAAACCTGCTGGGCCGGAACCTATAATAACGACTTTGCTATGCATAGCGACAACTCCTTTGAATGGGCATGATCGGTGGCTGCTATGTTCAGCTGCACTTCTTTTTGAATGATAGCACAATATACGCCATCTTTTAAGTACCCCCCAGGGGTACCTGGATATAGTATACCACGGCTGTCAAGTTTATTGTTTGTAGCTGTAATATGTACAGCAAATTAAAACTTGGTAATAATTCTGTAATGGCGTCGTACTATGCTCCATCGCAGGCTTGTGATTGCTCAAGTCCTCGTTTCCAAAGGCACCATCATGTTGTCAAAGCTGCGTCATTGGACACTCGCTGTAGGAACATTGTTGATCATAACTTGCTCATGGGCCACACTCGTTGCCCATGCCGAAGGGCCGGCTCCATGTGTAACGGTGTGTATCAATGAGATTTTTCCTGGTCCGAACGGCACTGCTGACGAATGGGTCGAACTCTTTAATCCGACATCTGATCCACTTCCAATCGGAGGATGGAAAATAGATGATGCCATAACAACGGGTGATACCAACATTAAAATACCATCAGGCACGGTGATTTCGGGTACAAGCGTTCTCGTCTTCACCCGCCACGGACAAATGCTTGATTCATCCGACACTGTGCAGCTTTTTGATACAAGCGGTAAAGGAATTGTGGATTCAGTGGTGTTCAGCAATGCACCAGTTGATCAAAGTTACGCCCGTGTTCCCGATGGTGGTGCAGAATGGTTCTGGTTACCACCTTCGCTAAACCAATCCAATCAGTCTGGAGTAGTCACAGCGACTGCTCGAGCATCAGCTACATCGGTTGCCGCGACGGCATTCGCTGAAGCTGCTACGGCAACCGCCTCAGCACAAACGGAAACAGCACAGGCGATTGCGATCTCAACTGCTACTGTTATCCCAACCGCAACCATGGCGAGTGACATCGTTAGCCTTGTGGCCTCAACGCCATTTCCAGAGGGCATTGTTATCAACGAGTTTTTAGCGTACCCAAAAACGCGCTACACGAACGAGTGGGTCGAACTTTTCAATAATGGAAGCGCAGATGTGACTCTTTCTGGCTATGCGATTGATGATGCGGATGGTGGGAGCGCGCCGTATCACTTTGAGATAGCGACTATTCCGCACGGTGGTTACTATGTCGTGCAGTTGCCGGGCAGCATGCTGAATAACGGCGGCGACATGGTCCGGCTCGTGCAGCCCGATGGTGTCGTGGAGGACAGCGCCTCATACGCGAGCAGCACAGCCGATTGGAGCTATAACCGTGCTGCGGATGGGTCGTGGTATGAAAGCGACCAAACGTCGCCAAGCGCGCCCAATCTGCTGCCGAGTCCGCCGACATCGACGGCTATGCCCACGTCCACGCGCACGCCCACGGCCACGCGAACACCCACGGCCACGCGCACGCCCACGGCGACACACACGCCCAGCCCAACACGGACGCCCACAGCGACACACACGCCCAGCCCGACGCGCATGCCAACCGCCACCCGGACGCCAACCGCCACCCGGACGCCTGGCCCGACCAAAACACCTAAGCCGACGCACACAGCAACGCCTGCGCCGAGCACCATGCATGCTACGGTCGCTGCGCCACCGGAAGGATGGGCGAATGTCATCGTGAACGAATTTCTCGCCAACCCGCAGGCAAGCTCCAGCAGCGAATGGGTCGAGCTTTTCAACCGTGACGAGCGGACGGTCAACCTCGCCAACTGGTGCGTTGACGACCAGGAAGGTGGCGCGGTTCCGTATCGCCTGCCAGCAGGCACGATGATAGCGCCACACGGGTATCTTGTGGTGAATTTGCCCAGGCCCATGCTGAACAACAACAGCGATGTTGTGCGGCTGCTCCACCCCGATGGCACATCTGCCGATGAGGCGCATTACGAATCGAGCAGCCCTGACGTGAGTCGCAGCCGCGCCGCAGATGGTTCATGGTATAGCAGCGCCACTGCTTCGCCTGGCATGGAAAATGTACCACCGGACAGCCATGCTACACCAACGCCTGAAAGCAGCACGGCGACCCCAACGGGAACTTCTCTGCCGGGCGCGGCGAGTAAACAGGCGATAGCCGATCCGCAGGTCAGTGATGGCCCTGCACCATTCCATGCTGCGGTTGGGCCGGTGGCGCTGAGTGCTAATAGCATGCCTGCCTCACTGCGCGGCCCGCTGCCGATCGCCCCAACGTATGCTGCCGTTGCAGGCACGCGCTACCGCGGCGTGTCAACAGCACCAGCGCGTGAACCCAGGATCCAGCAGCGCAGTGCATCCGAGCCGCCGTCGCTGCTATCTCAACCGCAGAAGCCGCGCGGTACGATTTCCTGGGAGGTCACTGGCGCGCTCGCTTTGCTTGCTGTCGCTGCAATCATTCTTGCGAAACAGCTCATCATGCACCGGAGCGTGGGCGTACATCTTGGTAACATGCTGGGCCGTGAAGGCGCCATGGATGAGTAACGTATGGCTGCGCAGACTCTCAGCGAAAACCGTGTGCTATAATGGGGGTACTGCGCCCCTCACAAAGCTGCACATGGCAGAAGGAGTTTGCGATGACCAACCCACAAAGTCTGGTGCAAGAGCGATTAAGCAACAACAGCTGGGGCATGTTGGGATCGCAAGGCTACGTTCTGGGTCTTGATGTCGGCAGTTACGGCCTGCGCGCCGGTTTAGTCGATTTGCACAGCCATACATACACAAGCGCGCAGAGCGACGCGAAGCCAGCCAATGCTGATGCTACGGTTGAGCAGTTAAACAGCCTGGTGCGAGAACTGCTCGAGCAGCAGCGCGTTACCTCGGATCGGCTGGTGCGGGTCGGCGTCGGGTTCCCCGGCCCGGTTGATGCGCGGCACGGCATTATTCTGCTTTCCCCACGCGCGCCAGGATGGGAGCAATTTCCCATTTGTGAGCGGCTGGAGGCTACGTTTGGTGCCACAACGCTGTTGGATAATGATGCCAATCTGATTGCGCTCGCTGAGGCTACGTTTGGCGTTGGGCGCGGCGTGCAGCACCTCGTGTATGTTCACTTGAGCAGCGGTGTCGGCGGCGGGCTGGTGCTCAATGGGCGGCTGTATCAGGGCGCGACGACAACTGCCGGTGAAATTGGTCATGCGGTGATTGGAGCGCGCGATCTGTCCAAACCCGATGAGCGACCGCGTACGCTTGAAGAGTGCGTTTCAGTATCTGGCCTGATGCGCCGCGCCGCTGAACTCGGCCTGGAAACAGATCAACTCGACGATATCTTTGGTTCACATCTCGTTGGGCAGCAGGTGGTGGCTGAAGCCGCCGATATTCTCGCGCTGCGGCTGTCGCAGATCACCGCCCTGCTTGACCCGCAGATGATCGTGCTTGGCGGCGTTGTCGCGCGTTACGGTGGCGATGGCTTTGTGCAGGCGATTCGCGAGCGGATGCAATTGTACATGCCGCTGCCGGTCGAGCGTTCAGTGAGCATCGTTGCCTCGACGCTGGGCTCTGAAAGCGTTGTGCTTGGCGGCGTGGCTCTGGCGCTTGAGAGCATGCGCGAGTAAGCCCCCATGGAGTGAAAAGCGCGCTATTTGCGACTTTCGCATTGCAATGCTATAATGTTTGTGGTCTACACAGCGTCAGGCCTTGGGTCGTACGCTGTGTTTTAGCTTGTTTTCTTCTCTTTAGATGTAAAGATGTATTTTTATGGATGCGAAAACGATCATTTATGGTGAAACAGCTGTTGATCGTTTGACACAACAGATACGCGCAACCGGCCAACCAATTGATTTGATGGAGTTAACGCAGCGGTATCTTGATCTTTTGCGCGAGCTTGTGTTGCATGATGAGCAGCAAGGATCGAAAGCTGAATAGGATGCTTACGATCTATCGCGCGTGGAGCGGCGCGAACGTCTTATCTTGCTGTTGTTAAAAGAAGTGTAGCGACGCACTCTACTGAGTGGAGCCTCTTTCAATGAGCGAACCAACCTTTAAAGGAAATGACGAGCAGCAAGCGCTTGCTGCTGAAGTGTACCACATTATGACATCGCAGGGTGTTCTCTTTGCTGACGATGCACCTATTCGCCAGACCCTCGCGAACCTAGCTGATTTTTTCTCCTCACAACGCAAAACCGATCCCGCCCAGATGGCGGCGGCGATTGACTCGGCGTTGCGCGCCAATGAAGAGCTTTTTAAACGTGAAGAGCGCAGTGACGATGTGCTTTTTGTCACATCCAAGCGCCGCTTTCCGCCGCCAGCGCATTCGGAAATATCGCACATGTTCCGCCATCGCCTGTACGAACCCGATAATCCGCTGCCAATTGATGATCTCAGCGTTGTGGTGACGACGACCCGGCCTGCATTAACGACGGTTGAACCTGTTTTTATCTCAGATTACTGGCAGCGCCAGGTGGGCTTGATTCCCGACATGCCTGATGGCGAAGAAGTGACCGATGGTGTTGTTGCTGAGCCGCCTGTGATTGAGACAGCAGAGGAAGTTCCTGCCGCAGTTGAGGCTGCTGAGGTTGTCGAAGCGCCTCCAGTTGAAGCGGAAGAGGAAGTTGTCGAGATAGCACCTGTTGTTGTGCCGGTAAGCACAGTCATGGTGCTGCCGAATGGCGTGCAGATTGATCTGCGCCGCCCGGTAGCGGACCTCATGGCGCAGAACGGCCCGACATTGGTGACGCAGTTGCGCAATGCGCTTGAGGCAGACCCGCTGCGGCGCATTGTGCTGTTCGGCAACGATGCCTTCCCGGAGGCGCAGGTCGCCAACTTCGGTAAAAACGATCTGCGGCGCATCCGCGATTACTTGCAGGAAACCGGCGAGCCGCTGCTGGACACGCAGATTATTGCCGATGTGTTTTATCACAATGCCCGCCAGGCCGACTACGAAGCGTTCCGCTTTGCTATCGACTATCGGCTGAGCCGCGAAAAGGATTTCGAGTTTGTCGGTGTTGAGGGCGCGCGCCTGTGGTCGGCACGTGGCCTGCCAGCAATCGGCAGCAAGCGCGTCAAGGCCAGCGAGATGGGCCAGATCGCCGGTTATCTGGAAGAAGGCTTTGACGATAGCCTTGAAGATCAGAGCGCCGAGGCAATTCGGGGCAGTGGCTCGCTGATTCATGTGCTGTCGTTCTTTGAATGGGAGTACGGCATTCTGCCATTTACGCGCGCGCTCGCGGCATTGCTGCCGTCGCCGCTGTTGTCCGACCAGCGCACGGTGGTGCTGCGCGTCGAGTCGCCGCAGCAGTACCGCTCGATGCTTGTCGAGTTGCGCCTGCCAACCGGCAACCGTGGCGGTTGGCTGTCCGGGCTTGAAGAGTTCTTCCATGAGTTCCTGGTGCCGGGTGCATTGATCACCCTGACGCGCACCGAAGAACCGCATGTCTTCTCGCTGACCTATGAGGAGCAGGCTGAGACGGAAGCCCGCCTGCTGGTGCTTGATGAGAAGCGCAATAAGTTTGCGTTCAACGACATCACGTACTATTGCGAGGTCGACATGGACATGCTTCCGAGCCAGCGCCAGTATGGTCGGCTACGCAACCTGAAGTCGCTGCCGATGAACGAGCGCCGCAAGAGCGATGTGGTTTTAGAGCATGTATTCGACACGATCGGCGATCCAATCGGCACGCGCTCTGAGCCGCAGTATCGCGCGACGAATCAGGAATTGTACATGGCCATGAACGTGCTGCGGCCCACCACGCGCAGTTATCTTCAGCATCTGCTGAACGATGGCGAGTACTTCGAGACGGATGGCGAAATTGACGATGCCTGGATTTACACGCCGCCGCCGCAGGAGGTAGATGATGAGGAAGACGAGGAAGAGGAAGACGATTATTACGACGATGACGAATAAGCGTTAATTCCTGTCAGAAGATGCCCCTTTTCCGCCAGGAAAAGGGGCATCTTCGCTATGTTGAAACAAGCGCCTCCCTATGCTATCATGACGGCATGGCATTTCCACAGCGGCCCCAAAGGAGATCGGCATGGCTCTAGATGATTTCGATCAGGACGATGAGCGTACGACGCGCACGACGCGCCGCAACGTTCCTCAAACAGATCGCCTGACACGCGATAATGAAGAGGAGTTCACCGGCCCGCTGCGGCAGGATTGGCGCAGCAGCCGCACCGCGCGACGTCCTCGGCGTAATACGACCTTGCCATCTTCTCGCCAGGAGTTTGTTATCTGGCTCCAGCGCGGCGGCTGGCGGATTGTCGCGGTTGCGGCGGCGGTGGTGTTCATTCTTATTCTGCTCCTTATTCTTAACCGCCAATCCCGAGCGCTTCCTGGTAATTCGACGGCAGGCAGTACATTACCAACCGCGGACCTCAGCAGCGGGGTTGAGCCAACGGCTGGCAGTGGCGCAGCGCTGGCGAATGTGGCACCGACCAGCGCTCCCACCACAGCAGAAGGCGCGAAGTTCCGCGTGACTGGCACTGACACTGATGGCTTGTTCCTGCGCTCGGACGCCGACCAGAATAGCACCATTCTGGCGACGCTTCCAGAAGGCACCGAGGTTACTGTGATTGGCGAGGACAAGCCCGGTCCGAACTACACATGGAAGCATGTGCGCGCGTCTGACGGCACCGAGGGCTGGGCGGCGGCTGATTTCCTGAAGCCGGTTCAGTAAGCATGCAGCATACGTTGTGAAACGATAAACCGTCGAGCGACAGACGCCGCTCGACGGTTTTTGCATGCATCAGCGCACAAGCTTGCGCTAATCGAGCGGGTTCACGGCGAATGCGTTTGCAATCACTTCGTCCATGTGATCGACATAGGTGAATGAAAGCCTGCGCTTGACATGTGCCGGTATTTCAGACAAATCGCGCTGGTTCTGGCTAGGCAAAATAATGGTGCTGATGCCTGCGCGATGCGCGCCAAGCACCTTCTCCTTGATGCCGCCAACCGGCAGCACCCGCCCGCGCAGCGTGATTTCGCCGGTCATGGCCGTGTCGCGCCGCACCGCTTTGCCCGTCAGCGCTGACAGCAGCGCAATCGCCAGCGTCACGCCTGCCGATGGGCCGTCTTTCGGCACCGCGCCTTCCGGCACATGGATGTGAATATCAATCGTGTCGAACTTGCGGCCCTCCATGCCCAGCCGCGCGGCGTTGGCGCGTGCGAATGAGAGCGCCGCCTGCGCCGACTCGCGCATGACATCGCCGAGCTGGCCGGTGAGCATGAGCTGGCCCTTCCCATCCATGACCGACACTTCAATCGCCATCACATCGCCGCCCTTGGCCGTCCAACTCATGCCAGTCGCGACACCGACGGTGTCTCGTTCCTCGGCCAGGCCGTGCGTGAAGCGCGGCAAACCAAGGTACTTGTGGAGCATGTTCGGCATGATGATCTGCGGATGAGATCGGCCTTCAGCGATCCGGCGCGCGATCTTGCGACACACCGCGCCGATCTCGCGCTCAAGGTTACGGACGCCCGCCTCATATGTGTAGCTGCGAATGAGTTGCCGGAGCGCGGCCTCGCTGAAACGCACCAACGCAGGCTGCACGCCATGGGCGTCACGCGCGGTCGTTGGCAATTCGTCCTCCAACGCCACAAGCCCATTCGCCTCAAGCTGTTTTGGCACCAGGAACAGCCGCGCAATGTTCAGCTTTTCCTCTTCGGTGTAGCCCGGCAATTGAATAATCTCCATGCGGTCGCGCAACGCTGCCGGAATGGGATCGAGCAGATTGGCCGTGGTGATGAACATAACTCTGGAAAGATCGTACGGCACGTCGAGATAATGATCGGCAAACGTGTTGTTTTGCTCCGGATCGAGCACTTCCAGCAGCGCCGACGACGGGTCGCCCCGGAAGTCTGCGCCGAGCTTATCAATCTCATCCAGCATGAAGACCGGATTGACCGTTCCAGCTTCCTTCATCGCTTTGAGGATGCGGCCCGGCAGCGCGCCGACGTAGGTGCGGCGATGCCCGCGAATTTCGGCCTCGTCACGCACGCCGCCCAGCGAAATGCGTACAAACCGCCGCCCGAGCGCCTCGGCAATCGAGCGGCCAAGCGAGGTCTTGCCGACGCCCGGCGGCCCGACAAAGCACAGAATCGGCGCTTTCAGGCGCGGCCCGGCAAGCTGGCGCACGGCCAGGAACTCAAGAATACGCTCCTTCACGCCCGTGAGGCCGTAATGATTGTGATCGAGCGTTTGTGCCGCCGCAATCAGATCGTTTGCGTCGTCGGTCTGTGCGGCCCACGGCAGATCGAGCAGCCAATCGACATACGTGCGAATGATGCTGTACTCCGGCGCGGCGGGCGGCATGGCTTCCAGGCGATCGACTTCGCTCAAGGCTTTGTGCTGCACCAGATCTGGCATGCCGCACGTCAAAACGCGCTCGCGCAGATCCAGCAGTTCGCGCTGAAACGGGTCTTCCTGCCCAAGCTCGCGCTGAATAGCCTTCATCTGCTCGCGCAGGAAAAACTCGCGCTGCGAGCGGTCGACTTCCTTTTGCACCTGCGTGTGAATGCGGCTTTCAAGCTCCAGCACATCGAGCTCTTGCGAAAGCATGATCGAGAGCCGCCGCAAGCGCTCTTCAACGTCGAGCGTTTCCAGAATCTCCTGGCGGCGCGGCACGTCGAGCGGCAGGGTCGAGGCGATCAGGTCGGCCAGCCAGCCCGGCTCGTCCACGTTCATCGCCATGATGTAGGCATCGTCCGGCAGCGTGCGCGACAGCTTCACAACCTTTTCAAACAGCGACATCACCGCCCGCATCATGGCCTCGACAGCCAGCGTTCGGTCGTCCTCGCCGTAGATGGGCGTCGCGCGCGCCCGCAGGAGCGGCGTTTCCTGAACATATTCGTTGATGCGCATACGGCGGCGGCCCTGCACAACGATTGACGTAGAGCCGTCTGGCATCTTCAGCACGCGCTGAATCACCGCCTCGACGCCGATCCCGAACAGATCGTTCGCGCTCACCTCGTCCAGCTCCTGCTCGCACTGCGCCACCGCCAGAATCGTGCGCTCACCGGCCATGGCCGTTTCAACCGCATGCACCGAGCGCTCGCGCCCGACGAACAGCGGCGTGAGCATGTACGGAAAGAGCACCGTGTTAATCAGCGGCACCACCGGCAGTTCGCAGGCGCTCTGATCGCTGGCGATGTATTCATCAGGATTGTTGGGAAAATCGAACAGAATCGGTATTTCATCCGGCATAATATGTCCCTACGTCGCAACAGCATGGCCTCAGAAGGCATTATAGCATAGCGTCATGGCATCGGTAGGTAACAAAAAGGGCGCGAATCGCGCCCGGCAAGCACAGCAGCATGATTTCCGTCTTTTGCTAAACGTAAAAGCTCCAGGCAAATAAAAATAACATAACGGTGAGTTGCAGGCAGCGCACACAATCATTTTGCACATTTCGCCAGAATTCTTCGCGCCCAAGCCACCACCAGACGCGGGTCAGGCGCTGCCGTTCCGCACGGTTACGCAGCGCGGGCAGCAGCGCGACTTGCGCTAAACGAAACAAGCGGCGGGTGTGAATGGTGAACATAACGGACCATATGCCAATAATAATAAGCTGAATAATAACTTCCATACCATGCCTCCGTGGGGTTGGGGTTGTTATCAAACTGCCAGTAGTACGTCAGTGCTGTCGTGGCTTATGTCTGATTCCGGTGCAAGAAGCGCGCCAGCACTGCGCATGATGGCCTATAATGACGGGAGTTTTATGTATATCAAAGGAGCATTTTTCATGGCTTTGATTTACCACCTTGCGCCCGCCGATCGCTGGCGCGCATGGCCTGCTGGCACGCCGTATGTGCCAGCGGAATACGACGCCGACGGCTTTGTGCATTGCACCGCTGGTGATGATCTGATGTTGCAGGTGGCGAATCGTTTCTACCGCCATGTGCCGGGCGAGTGGCTTCTGCTGGTGATCGACCCGGCACGCCTGACGGTGCCGCTGCGCTGGGAGCGGCCCGCGCCGGACGACGACCTTGCGCCGCTGTTCCCGCACATCTACGGCCCGATCCATACCGAGGCTGTTGTGGAAGTGCGCCCGGTGCAGCGAAGCGCTGATGGCACATTCACGGCGCTGGAATAATCCGCGCGCCCGCGCCGGCCTCGTTCGCAATTGTGAACTGCACGCCCGGCACATCCTGAAGGCGTTGCTCGACGGCGGCGCGGTCGGCGGCGGCACAGATCACATGCACGTTCGGCCCCGCGTCAATCGTAAAATACGATTCCAGCCCTTCGTCGCGCCATGCCCGCACCGCCTGAATAACGTTCATGGTGCCGCCGTTCCAGTAAAACGAGGCGGGCTGTGAGGTCATGCAGACGACGTGCATGGAAACAGCGTCGGCTTCCATCGCTTCGCCAAGCTGCGTCAGATCGCGGCGAGCGATGGCGTCACGCACGGCGGCCAGCCGTGCCGGAATTTCGGCCAATCGTGCCGGGAAGTACGCGCTGGTAGTGACGAGGCGGTGATTCTCGGCGCTGCCGATCTTCTTCGCGCCCGCGTCTACCACGGCGACGATGTCGGCCAGGTTCCAGTGTTCCGGCGGCGCAAGGCTAACGGCGTACGACTCGCGGTCCCAGGTGGCAGCGTCGAACGGCCCATCGGGAATAATCCACTCAACATAGCCAGTTGGGATTGAGCGCGACGCCGAGCCGGAGCCGCTGAGCCGCGCCAGCCGCGAAAGTTCTCGCTCGTCAAGATCAAGGCCGAGCGCGGCCGCGCCCGCCAGCGTCAGCGCCGCGAAGGCCGCCGCCGACGACGCAATGCCAGCATCCGAGGGAAAATTGTTGCGCGACTCGACCCGCGCCCGCCACTCGACGCCTGCCATGGCCCGCAGCCGGTCGAGATGCGCTACCACCCGCTCCAGCGGGCGACCCGTGGCGCGCTGCGGCGCTTGCTCGTACAGCGTCAGCGTTACTTCGTCCGCAGCCAGCGCCGGATCGAATATGACGGTTGTGGTGGTCAGACATGTGTCGAGATTCATCGAGATCGAGCCGTTATACGGCAGCGTGCGGGCCGCATCCTGAACGCCCCAATACTTGATGAACGCGATATTTGCTGGCGCGATGGCGGTGGCTTGCTTGGTGCTCATGCGGTAATCCTTGTTTCACAGCGATTCTGCCGCATAGCATACCACACGCGCCGCGTTTAACGGCAACGCAGCTTGACAGGTACGATACTATATGTTGACATAGTGTAGCATGTGAGTGAAACCATGGCACAGCAAACAACAACTGGTCCCGGTGGCTTCGACTGGCTCGGCGTATGGCGGCGCATGTACAATGCGGAGCGCGAGCAGGCCGAGCGCGCCCTGCCGTCCGACAGAGCCACGCGGGCCGACTTCTGGGTTACGCAGTCAAAGCAGTTTGCCACAGCGTCGCAGCGCGTGCCGCAGCCCGACAGCTTCATGCGCTTTGTGCTGCCGCGCCTGCGTTCATCCGACACCGTGTTGGACATCGGCGCGGGAACCGGGCGCTACGTGCCGACGCTGGCAGGCGCTGCGGCGCGCGTGCTGGCGCTGGAGCCATCGGCGGCCATGCGGGCGCACCTGGAGCAGCGCATCGCAGACGAACAGCTTGCCAATGTTGCCGTCATCGCAGAGGGCTGGCCCGAGGCCGACGTGCCGCCGTGCGATGTCACAATCTCGGCCCATGTGGTGTACGGCGTGAGCGAGATCGGCCCGTTTCTAGAGCGCATGAATCGCGTGACACGCCGCGCGGCCTTCTTGCTGCTGAACGCCCAACCGCCGGCCTTTTTCGTCAGTTCCTTCTGGCAGCGCATCTACGGCGAGCCGCGCCTGCCGCTGCCCGGCCTGCTGGAGTGCATGAATGTGCTGTACCAGCTTGGCATTCCGGCCAACCTGTCGCTGATTGCGCCGCCGAGCCGCTTTACCTACGCCGATGAAGCCGAGGCAATCGCGGACATTCGCCGCCGCCTGCGCCTGCAAGACAACGCGCGCGACGACATCATTCGTGATGAACTTGGGCATGTGTTCCAGCGTGACGCGGCTGGCCGTTTGGCGCTGCGCAACCGCGCTGCCTCCGCAGGCGTCATATGGTGGGAACATGAACCGCCAGAAACGGAAAGGTTGGTGTAGCGCGTGGCTGTATCATTGATAGTTCTGGTACTTTGCGGCATTGTTGTGGTCGCGCTTGTGCTAAGTGTCAGCATTGTTGCGTTTATTAAGCTGGGTGTTCTTTTCCGCCATGCCGCCGAACCACCGCACCATGATCATGGCACCTACACCCTCGATCAAGGGCGCGAAGTGCGCCCTGAGCAGGACGGCGAGTGGAGATAGCATGCGGTATTCGCTCAAGGAAGGTGTGCTTTTCGGCGTGATCATTGGTGCGGCAGTGCTGCTGATTCGGGCGTTCGTCGGCGGTGCGCTGCTTCCTCAACTGCTGCTGCTTGCGCTTGTGGCAATCGTATTAGTGATAGCGCAGGTATTGCTTGGCTTGCGGCACGTTCGCCCGCAGAATCAGCAACCGTCCATGACGCCAGCACAACCTGAGCGCCCGCGCAACCAGCGCCATGCGCAATCACAGGATCCGTTTGCGCGCGAAAAAAATCAGGCCTGGACTGGACTAAGCTCCACACCCGTTCAGGATCGCAACGATGCTGGTCATGCTTCGCCCGAAACCTCTTTTCCTGAATCGCCCCAACGCGCATCCGAAGCTCCACGCGAGGCACCACCCGCGAACCATCATCAATCCTGACACCATGCAGCGGCTAAAGCAGGTATGGTATAATACATGTTGGCAGCGAGCATGAGTTCAGGAAGGTACCTTGCGGTGAGTGCTGCGGACACACTGATTGAAATTGGTCAGGAAGTGCGGGCATGCACACGGTGCAAGCTCTATCAGACTGCCAATAAAGGTGTGCCAGGCGAAGGTCCGGCGGACGCGAAGATCATGTTCATTGGTGAGGCACCCGGTTTTAACGAGGATCGGCAGGGCCGCCCGTTCGTCGGGCAGGCTGGCAAATTTCTTGACGAACTGCTCGCGCTCGCCGGGTTGCAGCGCAGCGATGTGTACATTACCAACGTGGTGAAGCACCGCCCGCCCAACAACCGCGACCCGGAAGCCGACGAAATCGCCGCGTGCGCTGGCTACCTGGACCGTCAGATTGCGCTCATTAATCCGCGCGTGATAGTGACGCTTGGCCGCTTTTCCATGGCGCGCTGGTTCCCGCGTGAAAAGATTAGCCGTATTCATGGCCAGCCGAAACGGGTGGATGGCCGCCTGATTGTGCCGATGATGCACCCGGCGGCGGCGCTGCACCAGCCGCAGAACCGCACGTTGATTGAAGAGGATTTTCGGCGGCTGCCGGATTTTCTGGCGCAGGCCGAGCAAGCTGCCGCTGAAGATGATCCGTCACAGGACGGGCCGGACGAGCCGGGCATGGAACAGTTGTCGTTGTTTTAAGATGGTGTAAACCTGTCAGGTGCGGTTTGTTACACCTGACAGGTTTGGTTTTAAATAGAATGATGAAATCATACCGATTGTCTCCGGCAGGACGCCGTACCGCGCTGATTTTGCTGGTGAGCGCGCTGATTATCTGGGCGTTTGCGTTGTGGACGTTTCGCAGCACGCTTGGCAGCAGCGACAATGGACAGGCATCGTTCTGGAGCGCGTTTCAGGCCAACATCGCGCAAGGTTTGTCGATTGGCCAGATCGTCCCCGCTTTGCTCA
>DASTWM010000040.1:0-6317 GCA_035765855.1 Roseiflexaceae bacterium | reverse complement strand
GCGAGCCGGATCACGATCGGCATGCTGATCGTGCAGGACTTGGCGGTTGTACCCATGCTGATCATTCTGCCAGAGCTTGACAATCTGGAACAAGGGCTGCCGCGCCTGGGGTGGGCTGTGCTGCAAGCCGCGCTGTTCCTGCTGGCCATGGTCGTCGTCGGCACGCGCGTTATTCCGGCGATTCTCAAGCGCATCGCCTCATGGAATTCGCGCGAACTATTCCTGATTACGGTGATGGCGATCGGGCTGGGCGTTGGCTACGCGACCTACCTGGTTGGCCTTTCATTCGCATTTGGCGCGTTCGTCGCTGGCCTGGTGCTGAGCGAGTCGGAGTACAGCCACCAGGCGTTGAGCGATATTCTGCCACTGCGCGATGTGTTCGGCATGCTGTTTTTTGTGTCGGTCGGCATGCTGATCGACCCACGGTTCATCATCGCCAATCTTGGCACCGTGCTGCTGGTGGTGCTGCTGGTCGCCGTCGGCAAGACGCTCATTTTTGGCGGACTGACGCGCGTGTTTGGCTATTCTGTCGAAACAGCGCTCGCAGTTGGGCTGGGGCTGTTCCAGATCGGTGAATTTGCCTTTGTGCTGGGCCGTGTTGGCGTGAGCGACGGCGCGCTGCGCCCGGACAGCTTCACGCTCGTTCTGGCGGCGGCCGTGATCACCATGATTCTCACGCCGTTCGCTACCCGCGTGGCTGAGCCGCTCAATCAATGGATCGAGCGACGGCGCGGCGCATCGCCGCTCAAGGATGTGTTCATGCCAGAAGAAGGGCTGCGCGATCACATTATCATTATTGGCTACGGACGGATTGGCCGCTACACCGCCGATGTCTTTAAGCAACTTGACATTCCATGTGTCGTCATCGATCAAGAGTATTCTGCCATGGAGCGCGCCAAAGCGGCTGGACTTGCAACCGTCTACGGCGACGCAAGCAGCCCGGTTGTGCTCGAGGCAGCCAACATCCACAGCGCGCGGCTTGCGCTGGTCGTCGTCTCGGGGGCGCTCGATATTGAGCTTATCGCGCGCGAAGTGCGGCAACTCAATCCTGACTTGCATGTTGTCGTGCGTGCTGCCCGGCGCGCGCAGATCGAAGAGTTGCAGCGGTATGGCATCCGCCAAATTGTGCAGCCGGAGCTCGAGGCTGGCGTGGAAATTGTGCGCCAGGCCCTGCTCCACTTCGATATTTCAGCAGTTGAAGTCCAGGAACTTACCGATGCCGAACGTGACCAACATTACCGCTCGCTCGAAGCGGCCCGCCCTGGCGCCGATGTGCTTCGGCAACTTCAGCGCGTTCGCAGCGCATTCGATATCGCATGGTTCACGCTCTCTGACACATCGCCGCTGATCGGCAAGAGCATCAGCGAGAGCGACATTCGCCAACGCACCGGCGTATCCATTGTGGCGATCCTGCGTGATGAGCGGGTCATCACAAATCCCGCGCCAGAGATGACTTTTCGTGCTGGCGATAGCGCTGCCGTGTTAGGTACGTTGCAGCAGCGCAACGCCTTTCATGCACTCGTAGAGTCCGCATCGCCTGGTGAATTGCCTATGATCTATGCGGTTGAACCGACATCCTAATGGCACAATGCGTACCAGATGCTCATCATGTTCTCACATGCGGAAAGATCGTTATGGGCCAATCTGCCAGTAGTATGGTATAGGCACAGTGTGCGCGGGTAACTTAATGAATGAATAAAGCCTATCACAGTTTGCTCATACGTTGTACCCTCAGTCCCTCTCCCAGTGGGAGAGGGATGCTGTGCCAGCAGCAGGGTGAGGGAACGGTGCAATTGCTATACAAACTGCGATAGCATGAGGAAGTATGCGTTACGTTTCTTTGTGTGTAATATTCTGCATGACGGCCCTGCTGCTTGCCAGTTGCGGCTCCGGCTCCTCGGCGTCGAGCACGCCTACCAATGCGCCGCCCGTCATCAGTGCGCCCACCCCGCAACCCACCGCCGCGCCAAAGGCGACGAGCAGCGCGCCTGCCGCCACCAATAACATCACGCCAGGCGAGATTGCTCCGCCGGCGACGGCTGCGCCCGCTGCCGTGAAAAGCCTTAAGCTTCAGCCGGTCGTCACCGGGCTGCGCGCGCCGGTTTACGCCACGCATGCGGGCGACGGCAGCGGGCGCATGTTCGTGGTCGAGAAGCAGGGCCGGATCATGATCGTCCGCGACGGCGCGGTTGATCAAACGCCGTTCCTCGACATCAGCGACCGGGTCGGCTCGCGTGGCAGCGAGCAGGGGCTGCTGAGCGTGGCCTTCCACCCGAACTACAAAGAGAACGGGAGGCTGTTCGTCGATTACACCGACACCGACGGCAACACCGTGATCTCGCGTTTTCAGGCGCAGGGCGACCGCGCCGACCCGAGCAGCGAAACCGCGCTGCTGCACATCGACCAGCCATACGCCAACCACAACGGCGGCCTGGTCACGTTTGGACCGGACGGCTACCTGTACATCGGCATGGGCGACGGCGGCAGCGGCGGCGACCCGCAGGGCAACGGCCAGAACACCAGCGCGCTACTGGGCAAACTGCTGCGGATCAACGTCGATCAGGGCGAGCCATATGGCATTCCTTCCGATAATCCATGGGCGAACGGCCAGGGCGGGCGGCCCGAAGTGTGGGCCTACGGCCTGCGCAACCCGTGGCGTTACTCGTTCGACCGCGCGACCGGCGACCTGTACATCGCCGATGTTGGGCAGAACGCCTACGAGGAAGTGGACATGCAGCCCGCCAACAGCGGTGGCGGCAAGAATTACGGCTGGAACGTCATGGAAGGAACGCACTGCTACAATGCCAAAGCGTGCGACACCAGCAACTTTGTCATGCCAATCAACGACTACAGTCACGATCTCGGCTGCTCGGTGACGGGCGGCTATGTGTATCGCGGCGCGGATTTCCCGCAACTCGTCGGCACTTACGTATTCGGTGATTATTGCAGCGGGCGCGTGTGGACGCTGCGCCAGGTGAACGGCGAGTGGCAGCGCAACGAGATGCTCGACACCGACATGCAGATCAGTTCGTTCGGCGAAGATGAGGCCGGTGAACTATACCTGACCGATCTCGCGGGCGGCCTGTATCGTGTCGTCGTGAAATGAGCCGTACAAATCACTTCGTAGTATCTTCGGGTTTGTACTCCGCCATGAACACAAATGTTCGTTCATGGCGGATTTTTACAATACACAACCATGTCGCTGTGGTACGCTTGTTTACATCAGTAGAAATAAAGCAACGACACAGGAGCAAGCGCATGCAAACCTATCTCGGCCATATGCAGTTCAACGTCGAGCCATCGAACGTGCCGTTTTACAAAGATTTGCTGACCACGCTGGGCTGGCAGATTCTCTACGAAACTGAGGGCATGCTGGGCGTGGCAGACAAGAACGGCGTGAGCCTGTGGTTCGTCGGGCAGACCAAAGCGGTCAGCAACGACTACGACGGGCCGGGCATGAATCACCTCGCAATCAGCACGGCCGCACAGGCAGATGTCGATGCGGCAGCGGCCTACCTTTCCGAGCATGACGTGGAACTGCTCTTTGACACGCCACGCCACCGTGCGGAATTCAGCCAGAGCGAGGAAGAAACGTATTATCAAGTGATGTTTGAGACGCCTGACCGGATTTTGCTGGAGGTTGTGTACACCGGGCCTAAATCTGTGTAGGCACTTTGACAGGCCACGTACTTTTGTAACTGTTCACATGTATCGTTTGGAACCGCAGATACACGCGAGGAAAAATCGTTATCTTCGTGCATATGCGTGCATCTGCGGTTCTTTGATCCCAATAATGATCAGATATTGACCTTCGCCTTCTTCGTGTCCTTCGTGTCTTCGTGGTGCAATTTCTACTTCACGGTAACATGATCGAGCGCGGGCAGCGCCACGATCCACGCCGGGCCAACGTTGAGCTTCACCTCGCTGCCGTCGGCGTCGTAGAAGCGCAAGGGCGCTTCGGGCGCTTCCTTGCGCCATACGATGTCATGCTCTACGCCGTCCATGAACACCTGCGCCTTGCCTTCGCCGATCACGTCCTGCTCGATGCGCGCATGGTCGTCGCCCTCGATTGGGTGCTCTGGCACCTGCATCACCAGAATGTTCCTGGTCCACAACTGCTTGCCGGTCGCCGCGTCAATCGCAGGCTTGCCCAGCCACAGCCGGTAGTAGCCATTCGTTTTGGCGTCGTAGGTCCAGGCGACGGGATACTGCTTGTAAAGAAAAAAGTAATCGATGCGCTGCGAGTCAGGCCGCTGGTCGGCGGGCGCGTCTTCCTTGAATAAAAAGCCCATCTCCGGGTCGGAGAAGTCGCTTACGCCCTGGTCGGCCATGGCCTTTTCCAGAAGCGCGCTGGTCGTGTACAAATTGTGCGGCGCGACCCGGTCCTTCGAGCGATAGAAGTACGGCTCGCCGGAATCTCCATTTGCCAGCGCGTCGAGGTTGATGATTTTGTCGGTGCTCTGCGCCAGCGCCAGCCCGCCCGGCGAGCCGCCCGCATGCGCATACAACGCCCGCATGCCCATGGCCCACTGCACAAAATAGGTACGCGTGCTGCGGACCGGGCCGATCTTGTCGGCGTCGGGCGAAATGCCCGGCACGAACACTGCTTCAAAGCGCGTGACACCGTACTCGGCCAGCGCCTCGAACACCACCGCCGCATGGTCGAGGCCGGTCTGCGGGTAGGCATCCGGGTGATTGTCGATCATGACGATGTACGGACGGGCTTTGATCTGCCCGCGCGCAAATGCTGGCGCGCCCGTCAATGGGTCGGCAATTGGCTGCGGTGTCGCGGTGGGCGGCGCTGTCGCAGTGGGGAGCGCCGCCGTCGGATTTGGCGCGGCTGTCGGCGCGCTGGTTGGCGAGAAAGCGACGGTTGGGAGCGCAGCCTGGGGTTGGGGCGGAGCAGCTTGTGAACCACATGACTGAATCAGAAGCGCCAGAAGAATCAAGATCGGAATGGAAGAGTGTTTTGCTGGAATCATGATCTGCTTTCTACAGCGTTGTTATGGTAATACGACGCGCTATTGTACCATAAGCCAACAGCGCAAGAGATCTACCAGGAACAATGATGCGTATCACTATCAACGTTTATCGTTTGTATCCACCACGCTATGCTGGAAAGGAATCTTCATGCAATCACCCATACTTCGGCAATTCCTCAATATTGTCGCATTGATCGCCGTGCTGGTTGTCAACGGGCTTGCCGCTGCTGGCGTCGTGAATAACAAAACGACGGGTGAGCTTTCTGACAAATATCCGGTGCTCACCACACCCGCCGGGTACGCCTTCTCAATCTGGAGCATTATCTATCTTGGCTTGATTGCCTTCGTCATCTACCAGGCGCTGCCATCACAACGGCACAATCCGCGCATTCGCGGGCTTGACGGCTTGTTCGTGCTCAACTGCCTCACGAACATTGGCTGGATTCTGGTGTGGCACTATGAGCTTTTATGGCTCAGCATTGTGCTCATGCTGGTAATCCTCGCCACCCTGATCATGATCTACGCCCGGCTGGCGCGCAGCCGCTCGCAGGCCAGCACGGCACAGGTCTGGGTCGTAGATGTGCCGTTCAGCCTGTATCTCGGCTGGATCAGCGTGGCGACAATCGTCAACGCAACGGTGGTATTGTACGCGGCGGGTTGGAGTGGCGCGCCGCTTGCGCCAGCGCAATGGGCTGCGCTGCTGCTGCTGATCGGCGCGCTGCTGGCGGCGTTCTTTGGGCTGCGCCAGCGCGATCCGGTCTACTCGGCGGTGATCGCATGGGCGTTCGCAGCGATCGTGGTGAAGCAGTCGGCCATGCTGGTGGTTGGCGCGGCTGGCGTACTGGCAGCAGTAGCAGTGATTGTCATGTTGGTGGCGCTGGTACAGCGGCTGCGCTACGGCCCGGCGCTCGCCCGTGCGGCGTAACGCCACGGAACAAAGAACAAAGCGTAGAAACCACACAAGTGTAGATTGCCGATTTTTAGCGCTTTTGCGACGATGGTATACAATGCTTTTGAGGTTCCATGCGGAATGGAACGAGGTCATGCGAGGATAAAATGACAGACACTGTTACCGTCACGACAACGTACCTTCACATTCCGAGCCGGGCGCAGTTTCGGCCATCGTTCAGCGACAATGACGACGCGCTGATCATGCAATCGCATGTACCGCTCGTCTCGTTCTACCGCTTCTTGTATAACGCAGTTGGGCAGGATTATCACTGGACCGACCGCAACAAATGGACGGATGAGCAGCTTGAGGAGTACCTCGCGCGTCCCACAACGACGCTGCTGGTCTTATATGTCCAAGGCACGCCCGCCGGTTATGTCGAATTG
>DASTWM010000039.1:0-2958 GCA_035765855.1 Roseiflexaceae bacterium | reverse complement strand
GCCTACGCCCGCCAGTTCCTCGGCCAGATGGAGAAACCCAAGGTTGACTTCATCGGCGGCCTGTCGCCCGCGATTGCGATTGAGCAGAAGAGCGCCTCGAAGAATCCACGCTCGACGGTCGGCACGGTGACTGAGATTTACGACTACCTGCGCCTCTTGTACGCCCGGATCGGCACGCCGCACTGCCACCAGTGCGGGCGCGAGATCGGCTCGCAGAGCGCCGAGCAGATGGTCAACCGCGTGCTGACACTGCCAACCGGCACGCGCTTCATGGTGCTCGCGCCGCTGGTCGCACAGCGCAAGGGCGAGTACAAAGACGTGTTTACCGACGCCAAGTCGGAAGGTTTCGCGCGCGTGCGGGTGGATGGCGAGATCATGGGCCTCGACCAGGACATCAAGCTCAACAAGAAAGTGAAGCACTCGATCGAGGTTGTGGTTGACCGGCTGGTGGTGCCGCTGCAGGACGAACGACGAACGACGAACGACGAAAGCACACATGAAGCGAATGTGCCTTTGTCCTCCGTCATTGGTCATTCGTCTATGGAAGGTAAAGCCCAGGCAGGCGAACAAAGCGAGTGGGACGCATACGTGACGCGGCTGACGGACAGCATCGAGCAGGCGCTGCGCTTGAGCGGCGGTACGGTGTTGATCAGTATCCAAAACCAAGAACAAAGAACAAAAGATCAAGAACATATGCCTGAGACAGGCGATGACGAGACCAATCGCCAATCGCCAATCGCCAATCCGAAGAGTGGCTGATGAGCGAGGAGAACACCTGCACGCATTGTGGCATCTCGTTCCCGGAGCTGTCGCCGCAGATGTTTTCGTTCAACAACCCGCAGGGCGCATGCCCGGTCTGTAGCGGCCTTGGCTCACGGCTGGAGGTTGACCCGCAACTGCTCGTGCCGAATCCTGAACTCACGCTTCATGAAGGCGCGGTGCCGTACTGGGGCGAGTTGCGCAAGAAAAAGGATTCATGGGCATATCGCTGCTTGCTGGCAATCGGCGCGCACTACGGCTTCGATCTCGACACCCCCTGGAATCAACTGAGCGAGCAGGTCCGCAACGTGATTATCTTCGGCAGCGGGCGCGAGCGCATTCGCTTTGTGTGGAATGACTCGCATTCCGGCTCGCGCGGCGAATACATGCGCCCGTGGGAAGGTCTGTCGAAAGAGATCAGCCGCCGCTTCCACCAGACCGGCAGCGAAGCGACGCGCGAGTATTACGCTGGCTACATGAGCGAACAGCCATGCCCGGCATGCGCGGGCGCGCGGTTGCGGCCTGAGAGCCTGGCCGTCACGGTAGGCGAGCGAAGCATCAAAGATGTGTGCGCGATGAATGTCGCTGAGGCCCATGATTGGGCGGAGTCGCTCGGGAGAGTCGAGCAGCCACTTGCCGCCACGCAGCATGATGGCTACAGCAACGGCTACGCAGTTAATGGGCAGGCGCGGCTGAAAGCAGCCGAAGCGCGCCCCGATCTCAACGGCAGCCTGTACGTCGTCAACGGCCACGCCACGGAGCAGCCGCGACTGACAGCGTACCAGCTTGAGATCGTGCAGGACGTGCTGAAGGAGATCCGCGAGCGATTGGGCTTTCTGCTCAACGTCGGCCTGCATTACCTGACCATGGATCGCTCCGCGCCGACTCTATCCGGCGGCGAAGCGCAGCGCATCCGGCTGGCCTCGCAGATCGGCTCCGGCCTGGTTGGCGTCATGTACATACTGGACGAGCCGAGCATTGGCCTGCACCAGCGCGACAACCGCAAGCTGCTGAATACGCTGATCAAGCTGCGCGACCTTGGCAACACCGTGATCGTGGTCGAGCATGACCTCGAAACCATGCAGGCCGCCGACTACCTGATCGACTTCGGGCCGGGCGCGGGCGTGAAGGGCGGCGCAGTTGTGGCCGCTGGCTCGCCTGCCATGGTCGAACGGGAGCCTGAGTCGCTCACGGGCCAATATCTGGCTGGCAACTTAGTTATTGCCGTGCCGGAAAAACGCCGCGAGCCGCTGCTGGTTGGCAGCAACGCTGTGAAGTCCGTGAAGCTGCCGACAAAAAAGAGCGCCAGGAAGAAAAAGGAAGCCGAGGTCACGCCCGTTGAGGTAACAGAGCAGCAGTGGCTGGAGATACATGGCGCGACGATGAACAACCTGCGCAACGTCTCGGCGCGCATGCCGCTCGGCACGTTTGTGTGCATCACTGGCGTGTCCGGCTCCGGCAAGTCATCGCTGATCACTGAAACGCTGTATCCGGCGCTTGCTAATCGGCTCAACAAGGCGCAACTCAAGCCGGGATCGTACGCCGCGCTGAACGGCCTGGAACATCTCGACAAGGTGATCGACATCGACCAGCAGCCGATTGGGCGCACGCCGCGCTCGAACCCGGCCACCTACGTCAAGCTGTTCGACCTGATCCGCGACCTGTTCGCCAAGACACCGGAAGCCAAACTGCGCGGCTACGAGCCGGGCCGCTTCTCCTTCAACCTGAAGGGCGGGCGCTGCGAGGCGTGTGAAGGCAACGGCGAGAAGCGGATCGACATGCAGTTTCTGGCCGATGTGTGGGTGCGCTGCGACGTGTGCAAGGGCAAGCGCTACAACCGCGAAACGCTGCAAGTCAAGTACAAGGGCAAGAGTATCGCGGATGTGCTGGAGATGGACGTGCAGACCGCACTGGAGTTCTTCGACAATGTGCCGCGTATCAAGCGCATCCTGAAGACGTTGCATGATGTCGGCCTGGACTACATCGCGCTCGGCCAACCGGCGACCACGCTCTCCGGCGGCGAGGCACAGCGCGTCAAGCTGGCCAAAGAACTGGCGCGTGTTGCCACCGGCCGCACGGTCTACATTCTGGACGAGCCGACGACTGGCCTGCACTTTGCGGATGTGCAGCGGCTGCTCGCCGTGCTGCATCGCCTGGTCGATGCCGGCAACACCGTGATCGTGATCGTGCATAATCTCG
>DASTWM010000038.1:0-19327 GCA_035765855.1 Roseiflexaceae bacterium | reverse complement strand
TTAACCCACAGGTTGGTGGTGTGCTTATTCGTGGCGAAAAAGGCACAGCCAAATCGACCGCGGTGCGCAGCCTGGCGCGCTTGCTGCCGCAAATAAATGTTGTAGCCGACTGTCCGTATAGCTGCCCGCCCGACCAACCAGGCTTAATGTGTGCTTCCTGCCGCGCGCGTTACGATGCTGGCGAAGAGTTGCCGGTGATCTCGCGCTCAACCCGCCTGGTCGAACTGCCAGTCGCCGCGTCAGAAGATCGCGTGGTCGGCGCGCTTGACCTTGAGCATGCTATCACGGAAGGGCAGCGCCGATTCGAGCCGGGTTTGCTTGCGCAGGCCAATCGCGGCATGCTGTACGTCGATGAAGCAAATCTTCTCGACGATCATCTTGTCGACGTGCTGCTCGATGCAGCGGCCATGGGCATAAATACTGTGGAGCGCGAAGGCATCAGCGTTTCGCATCCAGCGCGCTTTATTCTTGTCGGGACGATGAATCCTGAAGAAGGGGAGTTGCGGCCACAGTTGCTCGACCGGTTCGGGCTGGTCGTGGAAATTAGTGGCATCAACTCAATTGCTGGCCGCGTGGCGGTGATCCAGCGCCGAATGGCATATGAGTCGCAGCCGGAGCAGTTCGCTGTCGAGTGGCAGGATGAAGAGCAGGATCTCGCGGAGCGCATTGTATCGGCGCGCGCCATTCTGCCGCTCGTGCATATCACGCCAAGCGACATGGCTACGGTAGCTGCCCTTGCGCTGGAACTTGGTGTTGATGGGCATCGTGCTGATCTTGCCATTCTTGAGACTGCGCGTACGCATGCCGCATGGGCGGGGCGCAATCAACTCACAACTGATGACATTCGCATCGCCGCGGAGCTTGCGCTCCCGCACCGTATGCGCCGCCAGCCGTTTACCGAAGTTCGGCTTGACGAAGCGCGGATGAATGCTGTGCTGGAGCGCGCCGAAAACGAGCAGCAGGAAGGGCAGGCCGCGCAAGCTGCTGACGGTGTAAAAAAAAAGACGTTTTGAACCAGGCGTCGGCTGAGAGCGAACAGCGCGAAGGCGAAAGCAGCGAAAGTAATTCCATGTCCGGTATTCCTGCTGGTCAGATGGCTGATGGACAACAGTCAAGCGACCATCAGGGCAGCGGTGAGACCAAGGTCACGTCGGACATGCCCTACCAGACCAAGCGACTGGAAGGTTCACGCGACCGCATGCAGCGCCGGTCACCCGGCAAGCGCACACGGACGCGCACAACGCGCAAACAAGGGCGCTATATTGCCAGTCGTCCAGCGCACCGAGTGACTGATCTCGCGCTTGATGCAACACTGCGAGAAGCAGCACCGTTCCAACGCCAACGCCATGAAGAGGCGGAAGCGGAGGGGCAAACGCCACGACGGGTGATGTTGCGCAAGAGCGATCTGCGACAGAAAATACGCGTGCGCAAAACACGGAGCGCCATTTGCTTTGTCGTTGATGCAAGCTGGAGCATGGCCGCCGAAGAGCGCATGCGCTCGACGAAGGCCGCGGTGTTGGCATTGCTGCGTGACGCCTACCAGCGGCGCGATCATGTTGGATTAGTTTCATTCCAGCGTGACTATGCAACCCTGCTGCTGCCGCTGACCAATAGTGTTGAACTGGCGCAGAAACAGTTGCAGGAAATGCCAACTGGTGGTAAAACGCCACTTTCACGCGGGTTAATGATGGGCTACGAAGTGCTTGCACGCGCGCGACGCCACGATCCGGAAGTGATGCCGCTCATGGTGTTGCTCACCGACGGACAAGCAAACGTATCAATGGGGGATTTGCCGCCGCAGGCTGAAACATATGCCTTATCCGATTTTATTGCGGCACAAGAAATTCACTCAATTGTTATCGATACCGAGCATCCTGTCTTTGAGCGGGGGCTAGCCAAACAGTTAGCGCATCACTTACAGGGCAGCTACTATCGGCTGGAAGATCTCCGCGAAGGCGGATTAGCCGAACTCGTACGTTCGGAACTGCGTCGTTAAGGATCAGCATGTTGCTGATTATGTATGTTTTTTGGAGACCGAACCAGGAGGGCCGTCGGCCATGACCAACCAGGAGCGCCCCACCGGGGAGCAAGAGCAGGCACGTGACGAATTGAATGTTGCAGCAGATGCGACACCACAAGTGCCAGAAACAACCGCAGAGACAAGCGCGCCATCGTCTGCTGCAGTTGATTCGAACGTCACACATGCTGCCAGCGATCAAGCTGCTACGGAGACGTCGCCTGCGCTTGAAACGCAAGAAGGTGATACCGCAGCAACGAGCAGCACTGCACCAATCCTCGACCAGGCGGCTGATGTCGCACCAGCCAGCGAGTCGAGCGACGCGGGCAGCGTGAGCGGCACGTCAATCGTAGACCAGACCGTTGATGCTGATGCTACCAACGAGGCGAATACATCAAGTGCGTTGGAAGTTCAGGCTGGTGAAACTGATGCAGTCACAAGCACTGCGCCAGTTGCCGATGTCGTGTCGGCGGAAACAACGGAAGCAGCAGAGCAGACTGCGGAAAGCGCGAGCTACACGCCCGTGGCGGAGGAAGCGGAAGGACATCCGCGCCGCCTGAAAGACCTTGAACCGGGCATGGAGCTTGAAGGCCGAGTCACATCGATTGCGTTGTACGGCATTTTTGTGGATGTCGGCGTGGGGCGCGACGGCCTGGTGCATATCTCCGAAATGAGCGACACGCGCATCGATTCGCCAAGCGACATCGTTCAGATTGGTGACACGGTGAAAGTTCGGGTGAAGAGCGTCGATCCCGACGGCCGACGGATCAGCTTGACCATGCGCACGCCGGAGCGTGAAGGGCAGGCGCGTGGGGCACGCGGACGCAAGAAGGCCGACATTGATCGCGAGCGGCTGGCGGGCCTGCGCGTCGGCGACACGGTTGAAGGGACCGTGACCGGCATCGCTCCGTTCGGTGTGTTCGTAGACATCGGCGTAGGCAAGGATGGTCTGGTCCATATTTCTGAGTTGGCTGAAGGCCGCATTGATCGTGCGGAGGATGCTGTTCAGGTTGGTCAAACGTATACCTTCAAGCTCCTGGAAGTGGACGACGCGGGAACGCGCATCAGCTTGAGCCTGCGCCGCGCACAGCGCACCCAGCGCATGCAACAGTTGGAAAAAGGCCAGATTGTCGAGGGTACGATTAGTGGTCTTGCGCCATTTGGAGCATTCGTAGACATCGGCGTCGGTCGTGACGGCCTGGTGCATATCTCCGAGCTTGCACCTGACCGTGTCAACCGTGTCGAAGATGTTGTGAACGTTGGGGACAAAGTAACGGTGCGCGTGCTCGACGTGGACTCACAAAGCAAGCGGATCAGCCTCAGCATGTTGCTTGAGGATCGCCCGCGCGAACAAGCCCCGCAGCAGGAAGAACGCCCCCGCCGTGATCGTGCGAGTCGGCCACCGCGTCAGGACACTGCCGATAATGAGCCAGTGCCGTCACAATACACGGTGGAGTCGGAGGACGATGAGGAAACTCCAGCAAATGCAACGCTGGAGGACTTGCTGTCGAAATATGGTAACGGTAGTCGCCGCGACAACAAGCGCCGTCGCCGCGAGGAAGACGAAGAAGAAGACACTGGTGATCGCTATACACGCCGGCAGCGTGATGCTATTCGTCGGACGCTTCAGATTGGTGATGACGAGTAAATAATCAAATCTCTGTCTGGAGTTTGTTTGGGGCGGGAGTGATCTGTGCGGTGTGATTCGGCGGTGCGCCGTCGCATCACACCGCACTGTATTTGACAGTCAGCTTTCATCCTGAGTATAATGTCAGGGATAACGATCTGCCCTGTCACCAGCATGATCGTAGTATTTTCTAATAGTAATAAAGTAACTGAGGGTACTGTATATGCCAAAGCGAACATGGCAACCAAAGCGTATTCCACGCCGTCGCAAGCACGGCTTCCTTCACCGCATGGAAACCAAGGATGGACGCGCGGTATTGCGCCGCCGTCGTCAGCGCGGGCGCTGGAGCCTTTCCGTCAGCAACGAGCGTCGCGTGGTCCGTCGCGGCCATCGCTAGCACCTGTTAGCGGCATGCCAGGCACTGTTTATTCATGAAACGCGCACATCGTCTGCGCCGTCCAGAACAGTTTCAACATGCACGGCATCAGGGTCGTCGTTGGGAATCACGGCTCCTTATTCTTCAGGCTGTAGCAAACCGCCATCGTACAACACGCTGTGGGTTTGTGGTCAGTAAACGTATCGGGGGATCAGTCGAGCGAAATCGCGCAAAACGACGTGTGCGCGAGGCCGTACGGCTGATCTATCAACATATCATGCCTGGGTGGGACGTAGTTTTTATTATTCGCACACCCGCCATCATATCTATCGAATTCACGCAACTACAATCCCTCATTGAGCAATTGCTACGCCAGGCATCGCTTTGGCAAGAATTGCCATCGCAAGAGGTATAACATTTATGGCTATCTGGAGCGCATTTGTCGGTCTGCTTGAAAATGTTCTGCTGACCTTTTATAGCTGGACCGGAAGCGCAGGTCTGGCAATTATTCTATTTACCATTATTGCTCGACTTATCATTTTACCTCTTACATTGAAGTCGCTGCAGTCCAATCGCAAAATGCAGGAGCTTCAGCCGCAGATCAAAGAATTGCAGCGGAAGTACGGGAAAGAACCCCAACGGCTGAGCGAAGAGACGATGAAGCTCTACAAGGAGTACAAGGTAAATCCCGCCGGTGGGTGTTTGCCAATGATTCTTCAGTTTCCGATCTTTATTGGTGTTTATCAGGCAGTCATTAATCTCACGCCAAGTGGCATAGGCGCGCGGCTTGCAGAGCCGATACTTGGCGTGCTAGCGGCAAACGGATTATCCCATGCAAGCGCACTGAGCCAGACGCTAACTCAAAATCAGCTTGCAGGCGGCTTTCTGTGGTTGCGCGATTTAGGTACCCCGGACCCGTACTACGTTTTGCCGGTGCTGTCCGTTGTCTGCCAGTTGATTGTGCAACTTATGGCGATGCCTCGCGTGCAGGATCCGCAGCAAAAAGCCATGTCACAATCAATGTTGGTATTGCCGCTGGTCTTCGGCTATATCGGCTTTGTTTGGCCAAGCGGAGCAGTGTTGTACTGGGTCGTTGGCAGCTTCTTCTCGATGATTCAGCAGTATATTATTTCTGGTTGGGGTTCGTTGGCAAATTACTTGAAGTTTCTCCCGGCTGATCGGGGCCGCTTCAAGTCTCCGACACCCGCACTTGCAGGAGCAGGGGCAGGTTCATCGGCTGGAACGTCCAGTGTCGCTCAAGCCGTCGAGTCACCGCCGGAAGAAGCACAGAAGGTTTCATTTTGGGATGTGCTGCGCCCACTTATTGATGAAGAAGGTGGCACAGCAGAGCAATCTGGCTTTAGCACAGAGGAAGGCGCAGGATCAGAGGCATCTGATCCGGTTCGTCGTTCCGCAAACCAGATGAACCCGCGCCGACGAAAGCGTCGTTAAATTTGTGCCATTGTGATGTGGGGGTACCCCGCTTGAGGACGATATGAAGAGCATTGAAATCAGCGCACGCACAGTTGCGGAAGCCATTCAGCTTGCACTTGCCCAGTTGGGAAAAGATCGTGACGAAGTCGCGATCGAAGTGCTGGAGGCTGGCAGTGATGACGAAGAGGCCCTGGTACGTGTCACTGCGGTAGATGATGAAGAAGAGCGCGCTGTCAGCAGCCCGTCTGCCGGATCAACTGATATCGACCAGATTGCGCGGCGTATCCTTGAAGATTTGCTCGAACGCATGGACATTCATGGATATGTCACAGCGGTACGAGGAAGCGTGCCCGACCAGCGCGGTGACCCAGAGGAAACCATTACGCTCCATGTTGAAGGCGCGGATGAAGATGCCATGGGCTTGCTGATCGGGCGGCGCGGCGAAACACTACGCTCATTGCAGTTCATGGTCAACTTACTGGTGAGCCGCAAGGTGCAAAAATGGCCGCAGATTGTCGTAGATGTCGGCAACTATCGCCAGCGCCGGCAAGAATCGCTTGAAGGTCTCGCGCGGCGCATGGCTGACCGCGTGCGACAGAGTGGCCGCGCGTTGACGTTGGAGCCTATGGGCGCATATGAACGGCGCATTGTTCATCTTGCGCTACGTAGCGATCCAACGGTGTATACCCAAAGCACAGGCGAAGGGGAAAACCGCAAAGTTGTCATTCACCCTGCGAAGTCATAGGCAGTAATACTGCCGGGCTACAATGCTCTTACGATAGCTCAGACAACATTACAATACGCACAATTATAAAGTAGAGAGCAGAGAAAAGGATCGTCGCCATTTCTCTTTGCTCTCTCTTTTTACACTTGAGGATGGTGGTATTGCCATGACCCCAGATTACTTGCTGCTTGGGCATATCACGCGCGATGTGATGCCCGATGGTTCATTTGCGCCGGGCGGCACGTCATTGTATGCCGCCCGCACGGTCCACCGTCTTGGCAAACGTGTTGCACTTGTGTCAGCGCCGGCCGAGCTACCGCCTGATTGGTCAGATGAGATTATCGTTGCACACCACCCTTCACCAACCCCGCCAACGTTTGAAAATCGCTATACTGCATCTGGCCGTGAACAGGTGCTCCATGCCTCAGCAACTCCAATCAATCTTGCGTCGGTGCCGCAAGCGTGGCGTGCAGCGCCTATCGTGCATCTGGGGCCAATATTGGCGGAAACACCGGAAGATCTGGTCTTTGCGTTTCCGCACGCGCTGATTGGTGTTACACCTCAGGGTTGGATGCGGGTGTGGGATGAAAAACTACCCTCACCAATTCAATATCGTCCATGGCAACCGTCGCCGGTATTGCTCCAGCGCATCGATGCGCTCATTCTGAGTATCGAAGATGTACGCGGTGATGAGGAACTGGCGGTACATTACGCTCAGGATTGCCGTCTGGTTGCACTCACGCGCGGTGCGCAAGGCTCAACCTTGTTTATCGATGGGCAACCCCATGCAATCCCGGCGTTTCCCGCCAGGGAAGTGGACCCAACCGGAGCGGGAGATGTGTTTGCGGCAGCGTTGCTCGTCTGCCTGCAAGAAACCGATAATCCGCTGGCTGCCGCACGCTTTGCCGCATGCGTCGCCGCAGCCAGTGTTGAGGGGTGGGGAACAAGTACTATTCCAGGCCGGGCTGAAATTGAACGCCGCCTTGCAGCACAGGTATAGTTCATCGTTACGATTGCCGCGGAATATCAAAACAGCCAGTCGTTTGCACGGCTGGCTGTTTGCATGGAACTACCGAATGTTAACCGCGATCAAGATCAGTGCCGCGGCGGGGCGTAACGCGCGGGCCACGGATACCCAGCGGCCCGGCGCTATGCTCAGCTACCTTGCCGCCTTCAGTCGATAAACCAACGCTCGGCTGCTGCGGACCGTCATTCGATGAACGGCCAACTTCAGCAGCACGAAGTTCTTGCGCCTGCTGAATAAGCTCAGGCGCAGCCTCAAAGAAGAAGTCAAGCGCCTCACCATGCTTGTCGACGCCAGTGTAGCTCACCAGCACCTTGCTACCCTCAGGAATGCCGCCAGACGCCATCAGGTCGGCCAGCGGCGCTTCCACCAGTTTTAACAGTTGCTGACGCAACGGGCGCGCGCCGAATCGCGGGTCAAATCCCTTCTGCAAGAGGTAATCCTTGGCCGATCGCGTTATTTCGACCCGAATGCCATGGCGCAAATACTGTTCGTTGGATTCGTCGAGCATGCGCTCAAGCACCGCGCTCAGCGTGTCGCTTGAAAGCGGGCGAAATGCGACAATCTCATCGAGGCGGTTGATCCACTCTGGTTGAAAGACCTTTTGCAGCGACTCGAAACCAATCTGATAAATCTCCTGGCCCGTTGCCTCGACATCTTTGTTCGCCGTCCGAAAGCCAATCGTGCGCCGATCAAGGTAATCGACCATTTCTTTCGCGCCGACATTGGTCGTAAGGATCACAACGCTGTTCTGAAATGAGACGCGCCGCCCGCCATTCAGCAACAAGATTTCGCCATCTTCCATGATCTGGAGCAACAGATTCCACAACTCAGGCTGGCCTTTTTCGATCTCATCAAACAGCACAATGCTGCCTTCCTGCTCAATGATATCAGGATTAAGCAGCGGCTTCTGGTCGCGCCCGACATACGACGGCGGAGCGCCGACCAGGGCCGAAACCTCATGACCCTGGCTGAACAAGGAGCAATCGATTTTCAAAAATGCGTCGTGATCAGGGTGGAGCATCTGCGCCAGGCGACGAGCCGTCTCCGTCTTGCCAACGCCAGTCGGCCCAAGGAACAGCAATGTCGCACGTGGACGCCTGCTTGTGCCAGCAGCAAAGCCGTACCGAGCACGATTGAGCAGGCGCACTACGGCTTCGATCGCACGATCCTGGCCGAAAATAGCTGCCCGAAGCTTTGCCTCAATCTCATCAAGCGGGTTTGCATTGCCACGCACGGCGCGATTCATCGTTGCGGGAATCTGATCCATGGTACTTCCTTTGCATTGTGCGAGAGTTCAGGTCGTCAGCGTAATGCTTATTGACAACCATCGGGTATGACATATGTGATGAACTTATGGCACCCATTATAGAAAATGAGCGATCACGAAGTCAAGCCGGCCATGTGACAAAACGCAAGCGGCTCATCATCAAATTCGCATATTTCCACAGATGTCATGCTGCCAAAGCTTGACGGCTCTACTATGTAGTTCCATAGCACATGAAATGCCAGTACCGATTATGCTACTCATAGCGCTGAACGATGAAGCCATCGCCGATAGAGTTGGATTCGCTTACGTACATGATGGCGCATGCCGGGGCGACGCTGTCACGCGATACGTTTGTGTGGGGAGTGGCTTCGGTGGGTGCATAGGACAATCGAAGCGCATGCGCGCTGGCTGCGCGCGAAGATCGAGGTCAGCCCATCAGAGCCACTGCTCATTCAGCCCATTTGCCGCGTGGGCTATCGGCTCGACATGCCTGTTGAGGAAACGAGCGCGCCGAGGTAATATCGGCATTTATTCCTGGTAACGCCGTGATTTCATAGCGCGATCAATATCACGCTGCGCCTCGCGCTGCGCAATCGAATCGCGCTTGTCATACGATTTCTTGCCGCGCCCAAGGCCCAGTTCCAGTTTCGCACGGCGGCCTTTGAAATAGATGCGCAACGGCACCAATGTGTACCCCTGCCGATCTACCAGCCCAACGATACGGTTAATCTCCTTGCGATGCAACAGCAGCTTGCGCGGGCGCGTCGGCTCATGGTTAAAATACGTACCAGATTGCTCGTAGGGCGAGATATGCACGTCGTACAGCCACACTTCGCCATTCTCCACACGCGCGTAGCCACCGCGCAGATTGACACGGCCATCCCGCACAGATTTGATCTCGCTGCCGGTGAGCGCGAGTCCAGCCTCGAACTGCTCTTCAATGAAATAATCATGGCGAGCCTTTCGATTGTCGGCGACTGTTGGATTTGCATGTGTGGCGCTGGCCATAGATCACCCAAAAATAACACGCCTCCGCGCAAGCGGAGGTGACATATACTCGTTCCATTATAACAAACCACGCATCAAACGTAAACCATCGAGATTCTTCGCGCTTACCCACGCCGTGCCCCGGACGCGCGCACCACAAGCCGCTCCAGATCGTCAAGTGTACAGTCACGCAGCGCCTGCGCATCTTCTAAAAAGTGCGGATCGCGCTGCTTGAGATCGTTCATGTGCATGATAAACGGCCAGACATCGCTCCAGCGTCCGTCGAGCCAGCGCACATCAAGCGCGCCTGCAAGATCGTAGCGTTGTAGTAGCGCCCGCAGATCCGCGCGAAAGACGGTGTACATGCGAGCGGCCTGTTGTTCGACGGGAGAAAGCTGGTCGCGCCGCGCTGCTGAGGCGAGACCATAGGCTA
The DNA here is from genome assembly GCA_035765855.1 of Roseiflexaceae bacterium. Classification (GTDB taxonomy): domain Bacteria; phylum Chloroflexota; class Chloroflexia; order Chloroflexales; family Roseiflexaceae; genus DASTWM01. Next base: position 9,435 of record DASTWM010000038.1, on the reverse strand, counting down.
ACACCTGCTTGATCCGCAGGTTGGTCGTGTGCGCGACGAGATGCTCGACGGCGTTCATGCCGGGCGTTGCAGACAATAAAAAACCATCCACGAAATCGGTACGCGGCCCTTTCAACCGCCCACGCCCGCCCATGTCATCAAGCACGCCACCGCCACTCATCACGAACGGCCGCTCATCGCCGCCCGCATGGCTGGTGCGCTCCTCCATGATCAGTGGCATGGCGGCAAGATGAATCAGGCTCAGCGTTTTCGCTTCCTGGCCAAGGTTGCCCTGCACGGTTAAATGATGCGGCAGCACCGCGCCAGCCGGAGGCAGACCGAGCGCAACCACCGCGTCGAGCAGCCGCCCGGCCACGCGATACGAGCGCGCCGGAGGCAGGCGCACCAGCCACGTACCCAGCGTTGCCGAGTACGCGCCATCCATGCCGAGCCGCCGCGCGGTAGCGCCCAACAGGCTCGCCAGCGCGCCGCCGGCTGTCACAGGCAAATACAGTTTGCCACCAACCGGCGGCAGCAACCAGTGGCTGATTTCATCGTGGTGTGCCTCGTGCGCCAAGTCGTTCAGCATGGCCAGCAACTCGCGGTCGGAAACATCTGGCTGCTCGCGCAAGCGCACATATACTTCGGTAAGCAGCAGCGCATGCGCCGCGGGCGAAAGCGGCAAGACCGGCATTGGCAAGCCATTAATACGCTGCGACAACGCTGGTTCCAATAACCCATCGCGTGCAGGCGGGCGCACGTTTACCGGCGCGGATGGCAGCGTCGGTGGCGACGGTGGGCGCGCGGCTGTCAGTCGGGAGTCGAGGCTATCGAGCAATGTAGCAATTGTGGCGAAGCGCTGCCACAGCACCCATAATGTTCCGAGGCCCAGGACCAGGGCGAGAGCGCGCTGCCATGTTGGGGCATCGGCCAGCACGCTGGGAAGGAACAGCGCCATGCTCATCACCAGTGCCAGTGCGGACGGAGCCATCAGCGGCACAACCGGCACCAGTGACGAAGGTGCCTGAGCAGGAGCAAGGCCCAGGTAATAACGGGCGTCCTGGTCGCTCGTGCGGATGCGGGCAAGCGACGGTCGCAAAAAGAGATCGATCTGGGCCAGCAGCACAGCCGCGCTAATCCCGCCCGCAAACAGCCCGATGCCGCCATGCGAGATTTGCGCCAGCGCAAAGCCCACCGGCAGCAACAGCAACGGCGCAATGTACTGCCCTATTCGCCGCAGCAGCACGCGTTCGCGGGCAAGGTGATCGCGCAAATAATCGATCAGGTAATCAAGCCGCATCCCGTCCCCGGTTGATGAGATCGCACAGCCGCAGCGCCTCAGTCCGCGCGGCTTCGGCAAAGTCACTGCCAGACGAGGCATACATGATGCTGCGCGACGCGTTGATAATCACGTTTTCGCCAGCCGCGTCTACCGCCGCCTGAACAGCTTCTATAACATCGCCGCCTTGCGCGCCGACGCCAGGCACCAGCAGCGGCATGGTTGGGCAAAGCACCCGCACTTCCCGCAGCACGGATGGATGCGTCGCGCCGACAACCAGGCCGACATTGCCATGCGTATTCCACTCATCACGAGCGCGCTCGGCCACATGCACGTACAAGGGCCGATCGTCCGCCAATGGCACATTTTGCAAATCGGCGCTGCCTGCATTTGATGTTTTGCAAAGCACAATGCAGCCGCGATCATGGTAGCGTAAGAACGGCGCAAGCGCGTCGCCGCCAAGGTAGGGGCTGAGCGTCACCGCATCGGCATCGAGCACATCGAACACAGCCCGCGCGTAAGCCTCGGCGGTCGAGCCAATATCGCCGCGCTTTGCATCCAAAATCACCGGGATGTGTGAGGGCACGGCAGCAATCACGCGGCGCAGCGTCTCGTAGCCATGTGGGCCGAGCGCCTCGAAGAAGGCGCTGTTGGGCTTATAGGCGCACACAAGGTCGGTTGTTGCCTCAATCAACGCGGCACAGAAGGCGTAAACTGAATCGTGGTCACTGTTCACTGCAGCCGGAAGACGCTGCGGATCCGGATCAAGACCAACACACAGCAGACTTGAGTTTTGGCGACTGGCGGATTGCAATTGTTCAGCAAAGGTCATGGAATCCCTCCTTCTTCAAAAATGCTACAATGTTCACTCATCGCTGTCAAGCAAAAACAGCGCTGGCATGGGGAAATGTGCATAACTTGTCGAATAATTTGTTGACAAAGGGGTTGACTTTAACCTCTCTCTAATGATATAGTAATTCAAGACAAAGAGGTGCGAGGTTGCACCTCTATTCATTGCAGAGCAATATGGGGCTTTGAGCACCTTCTCTCAGCCCTCTCTTGTTGCCAAAAAAAGGCCCCGGTTGGTGACTATCTTCACAATTGGGATTATGTAGGGCTTGACAGGTCATGTAATATGTCAATTAAAGAAACAACATTGGCCACCTCGTTCGAAAAAGCTACCGTACAGGAGTGGTCGCAAATGCTTGAGCAACTGCTCGAAGTAGCGCGTACGCAGGGGTACCTTACGTACTCTGACATTCTTGAAGCGATGCCGCAACCAGAACTCCACGTGGTTGATGTCGATCAGTTATACGCTGCCCTCCAGGCCGAGGGCATTCGCGTCGTGGAGAATAAAGAAGAAGCAGAGGCTCCTTCTTCCGCAAACCTCGATGACGAACTCCTCGCGCAGCTCCCGGAGCTTGCCGATGTCGCGCTTGACGATCCGGTTCGCATGTATCTCCAGGAGATCGGGCAAGTGCCATTGCTTTCTGCTGAGCAGGAAGTAACGCTTGCCAAGCAAATGGAAGCTGGCGATCTCGCTTGTAAATCGCTCGATCGCATGGCGTATGAAACGCTGCAAGAGCGGCTAAAGCTTGAACGGCAGATAGCGATTGGAAAAGAGGCGCGCCAGCACCTCATTCAGGCGAACCTGCGGCTCGTGGTTTCGATTGCAAAGAAGTATACGTCGTACGGCTTGACCATGATGGACCTCGTGCAGGAAGGCAATATCGGCCTGATGCGCGCCGTCGAAAAGTTTGATTATACCAAGGGACATAAGTTCTCCACCTACGCGACGTGGTGGATCCGGCAGGCGATCACCCGCGCCATAGCCGATCAAAGCCGCACCATCCGCCTGCCCGTCCACATGGGCGAGGCGATCAGCCAGGTCAAACGCGCCTCGCACAAACTTCAGCAGACCATGCAGCGCGAGCCCACGCCCGAAGAAATTGCCAGTTCGATGGGCATTAGCTCCAATAAGGTGCGCCGCACGCTCGAAGCCTCTATGCACCCGCTTTCGCTCGAAATGCCGGTTGGGCAGGAAGGCGAAGGCCGCATGGGCGATTTCATCGAGGACGACCGCATTTCGGCCCCTGCCGACGCTGCGGCGGCACTCATGCTGCGCGAGCAGATCGAAGAAGTGCTGCAAAAGCTGCCGGAACGCGAGCGCAAGATTATTCAGTTGCGCTACGGCTTGAAAGATGGCCGCTACCGCACGCTCGAAGAGGTCGGCGTTGAGTTTGGCATTACGCGTGAGCGTATTCGCCAGATCGAAGCTGTTGCGTTGCGCAAGCTGCGCCACCCGCACCTTGGCAAGAAGCTGCGCGGCTATCTTGAATAGGAACTACCGGAACTGAGGAACTAAAGGATCTCTGGATGGATAGAGTTCCTCAGTTCCTCAGTTCCCACCTATTTTCCACTTCTACCACATTTTCCAATACTCTTGTGTCGCTACACATTCGCTACCGCCTTCAACAATTCGCGCGCGCGCTGACCGGGCATGTGTCTCCGGCTGAACGCGCGCTTGTGACAGAATACCTGCTGCCGGGCGAGTTGCGCTTGTTCGAGCGGATGCCGCGCTTCGATCAGCGCCACTGCCTGGATGTATTTCACACACTTGTGCATGGCGGCTACACCGATCCGCTGCTGCTGCGCGCCGCGCTTATTCATGACTGCGGCAAGGTCGATGATCATGGGCACGCAATCCCGTTGCTCTACTACGGCCTGTTTGTTATCACCGAGCGCGTTGCGCCAGGCGTGTATACGTGGGCGGCGCAGAGCGGGCGCGGCCTGCTCTGGCCGTTCGCCATCCATGCCACCCATGAGGAGCGGAGCGCGCGGCTGGCCGAGCAGGCCGGAAGCCCGCCGCAACTCGTCGCGATCCTGCGCGACTACGCGGGAAGCTGTGTGACGCCTGCCGCACAGGCACTGCGCCGGGCCGATGATCAGCATTAATCTGCGCGGCAGATGTGCTACAATGACGCGCCATGATGTTGCAAGAACGCCCCGATTTTCACTTTCAACTGCCGGTCTTTGAAGGCCCGCTCGATTTGCTGCTGCGGCTGATCGAGCGCGAGGAACTTGATATTACCACGATCGCGCTGGCGCAGGTCGCCGACCAGTATCTCGCCCATGTCCGGAACATGGAAGCGCCAAATCCGGCTACGCTGTCGGCTTTTCTGGTCATGGCCGGGCGGTTACTGCTGCTGAAATCACGGGCGTTGTTGCCACGAGCGCCTGCCGCACACGGACCGGACGATCCGGTTGACGAGGGGGAGCAACTGGCCCGACAACTGCGTGAGTATCAGCGCTTCAAGCAGGTTGCCGCGCTGCTCCATGCCCGCCAGGAGCAGGGTCAGCGCACGTACGGACGCGTCACCGCGCCACCACTGCCTGTGTTGCCGCGCCCTGATAAGCTCGACGTGACGATTGAGCAGATGATTGCAGCCATGCAGCGCCGATTGCGGCTCATGCGCGAGCTTGAGCCACCTGATGTGCCATTGCCCGCGCCAAAGATATTAACGGTGCCTGAGATGAGCCAGCAGATCCGCGAGCGACTAAACAAGCAGGAGTGGATCGATTTTACTGATTTACTCTCGCTTGTGGTGCGGCGCGTTGAGGTGATTGTGACGCTCTGGTCGGTGCTGGAAATGCTGAAACGCCGCGAGGTGACGGTGGAACAGCGCGATTTATTCGGGACGATCATGATCGGGCGCGGGCCGGCGTTACAAAACTAATACACCCGTGGAAATAAACGACGTCTTTGCCACCAAAGCGCGAAGACTGGATATATCTTCATGCCAAGAAACCAGGAAAGTCCTTCAGCCATGGCGTACGGGCAGATGCTTACAGGTCAACATGCATCGGATTGCACAGACTGCTATAATGGAATCATTGCAAGCGCATTATGGATGTTCGTGAAACCATGTCAAGTCACGCCCCGAACCTCGATTATCAATCGTCAGAAGCAGGTGATCTCTCCTCGGCGGGCATGGCGCGCAACCTGCCGCTGGGCGACCTGCTGGCGCTGGGCGCGCAACTGTGCGCCGACATTACGCCGGAAGAGTTGATGCAGGAAACGGCTGACGCGATTCATGATGTGCTTGGCTATGCATACGTGTACGTGCGGCTGCGTAATGCCGATACTGACGCGCTTGAAGCATGCGCGTTTGCGGGCTTTTCGAGCGAGCATATGGCGTTTTTGCAGGCCCATCCAACACCGCCGGGCGCGTACCAGCACATGCTGCAGCCGTGCTACAGTGTGAGCGAGTCCTATTTTATTCCCGCTGATCAAATGGCGCGCTTTGCTGAGCAACCGCCGATTGGGGAAACAAGCGGCACGCTGCTGATCCCGTTACGCGCGCGGAGCGATCGTATCATCGGCGTTATTTACGTTGTGGCGCATGCCGACCCGCGCACGCAACCGCTGGGCCGTGTGCAGCAGGTCGAGGTGATTGCCCGGCAAGCGGCGCTCTCGCTCGAAAATGTGCGGCTTGCCAATCGGGCCGCGCGGCTGCTGGAGAAAGAGCAGTTGCTGGTCGATCTTGGACGCGATGTCAGTAATACGCTGGAACTCGACGCTATTCTTGCCAAGACAGTGCAGCGGCTTCAGGGGCCATTTCAAAGCGGCAGCATTGCTCTGCTCGATGAGCATGACGAATTGGCGGTAACGGCATCATTTGGCACGATTGACGCCGAAGCGCAGCAGGTGCGCCTCCGCACCGGCGAAGGCATCAGCGGGTGGGTGCTGTACCACGGGCTGCCGTTTCTGTCGAATGATATCGCGGAGGAGATCCGCGTGAAGCCTGTCCGGCGCAACGCAGGGACAAATCGCCTGATTCGTTCGTATATCGCTGTACCCATGCGCTCGGGCGGCAAAATCATCGGCACGCTCAGCGTCGAAGCAGATCACGCGAATGCCTTTACGTTTGAAGATGTCGATATTCTGGAGGCGGTCGCCGCACAAATCGGCGGGCCAATTGCGAGCGCGCGGCTGTATCAGGAAGCGCAACGGTTAGCCGCGCAGGTTGAGCAGCGCAACGAGCAATTGACCGTGTTGAACACAATTGCGCGCACGGCTATTTCTACGGTTAATCTTGATTGGATGCTCGCGACTGTGGTGAATCAGATTCAGCACGGATTCGACTATGATTATGTCGAGCTTTATCTCGTAAATGAGGATTCGCAAACGCTGGTGCTTGCTGCGCGCGCAGGCGAGCATATATCGTCCATGGCAGATTACAGCCAATCAGTGCAGGACGGCCTGATTGGCCGCGCCTACCGCACCGGGCAGGCCGTGCGGGTCGATGATGTGCAGCATGAGCATGATTACCTTGCATTTAGTTCGATCACGACGCGCTCGGAGTTGTGCGTGCCAATCAGCACCGGCGGGCGCGTGCTGGCCGTGCTGAATCTGGAGGCCGAGCAGATCAGCGCGTTTACGGATGACGATGTGAGTGTGCTGCAAACCGCCGCCGACATGCTGGCCGGGGCGATTGAGAGCGCGCGGCGCTACCGGCGGGCGCAAGAAGCCGCCGTGCTGGAAGAGCGCAGTCGCCTGGCGCGTGACCTGCACGACTCAATTTCACAGCAGCTTTTTAGCATGACGCTCACCGCGCAAGCGGCCCGCGCGCAGCTTGACAAGCAGCCGGAGCGCGCCGCCGGGCAGCTTGAGCGATTGCAGGAAACTGCCACGGCTGCCATGACTGAGATGCGCGCGCTGATCTTCCAACTGCGCCCGCCGAGCCTGGCGGAGCAGGGGCTTGTGAGCGCACTCCAGCGCCACATCGCCGCGCTGGGACGACGCGAGGAACTGACGGTGAGCTTGTCGATTTCAGGCGAGGAGCGCAACGCGCGCGGCGTCGATCTGGCGCTGTACCGCATCACCCAGGAAGCGCTGAATAATGTCGTGCGGCATGCTGGCGCGCAATCCGTGACAGTGGAACTGGACATGCAGCCGGATGTCATCATTTTGCGCATCAGCGACGACGGCCATGGCTTCGATCCGCTGAATCCGACCTCGCCGAACGGCCAGCACCTGGGATTAACCAGCATGCGCGAACGTGCCGCCGAACTCAACGGTACATTGGATGTGCGGTCTGTGCCGGGGCAGGGCACCGACATTGTTGTGACCATTCCGGGCCGCGACGCCAAGGCACAGGAAGCGTTGGAGCGACACAAGCGAACGAAATAACGTGAGCATGGAGCAGGAGAACAGCGTATGGAGCCAATAAGCGTGCTTCTCATCGACGATCATCGCGTGGTGCGGCAAGGCTTGCGCGATTTCCTTGAACTGCAAGACGACATCGAGGTTGTCGGCGAGGCAGGCAGCGGCGAGGAGGGCGTCAAAATCGTGCAAGACAAGCTGCCTGATGTCGTGCTGATGGACATGGTGCTGCCCGGCATCGACGGCGTCGAGGCGACCCGGCGCGTGAAGGCCGCCAGTCCTTCCACGCAGGTGATTGTGCTGACATCATTCACCGATGATGATAAAGTGTTTCCGGCGATCAAGGCCGGCGCGATCTCGTACCTGCTCAAAGATGTGCAGCCGGAAGATCTCGCCAAAGCGATTCGCGCAGCACAGCGTAATGAGGCCGTGCTGCATCCAGAGGTGGCCGCCAAGCTCATGCAGGAGTTCAACGCGCCACGCCCGGCAGAAAACAGCGCCGAGCAACTGACCGAGCGCGAGATGGACGTGCTGCGGCTGATAGCGCGCGGCAAAAGCAACAAAGAAATTGCCGATACGCTAATCATCTCAGAGAAAACCGTTAAGACCCATGTCAGCAATATTCTGTCGAAGCTGCATCTCGCCGACCGGACGCAGGCGGCGATTTACGCGCTTCGGCAGCGGCTCGTACCGATGGAGTGATGCGTGCGTCGGCATCACCAATGTAGCGTGCAAACAATCTTGATTCATCGATTACCACAGCTCGCTCTGCTTATGTTTATAGCTCTGCTGATCTTTGGCGGCGCATGCACATCAGTAGCTTCGGCGCAAAGCCAGCCGCCAGATCTGCCCGGCTACACTGCCACTGTGCGCGAGGCGCTGGCTGCCGCACAACGCAACGACCGCTTCGGGCTGCAACAGGCAGGCACACGTCTGGCTAACACAACCAGCGTGCGGCTGCCTGATGGCGCTCAGGTGCCGGTTGATAATCGCTGGCTTCAAGCCGAAATCCAGAAATCAGACCCAGACTTCACGCTGCTGTCCGACCGGCTGGGCGCGCTCGTGGACGCACTGGCCCAGCCCGCCAGCGCCGCTCCCGCCGACGCCCGCGCGCGACTCCAGCAGATTTTGACGAACCCGCCGTTTCAGAGCAGCCAGCCATCCCAACCTTCATGGCTGCGCCAGTTCCTCGATTGGCTTGGCCGCTTGTTAGAGCGCCTGTTGCGTCCGGTCGGCGAGACGGCACAGAACAGCAGCGGCGCGATCACATGGACTGTTGCGCTGATCGGCGGGCTGCTGCTCGCGGCAGTGATCGGCTACCTGCTGCTGGGGCTGCGGCGCACCATGGTACGCGATGCCAATCTTGCGAGCGACGATCCTGAGGCCAACATGACGGCTAAAGTCGCGTTCGATCAGGCCAGCGCGCTGGCACGCGGCGGCGACTACCGCACTGCCGTGCGCTACTTATATCTGGCGGCGCTGCTGCGGCTCGACGAGCGCGGGCTGCTGCGCTATGACCGGGCCTTGACCAACCGCGAGTACCTTGAGCAGGTTCGTGATAATCCAGCGCTGCAGGAGCGGCTCATGCCTGTCGTCGCCACGTTTGACCGGGTGTGGTACGGCCATGTGCCGCTCGACGCGGCTGCGTTCGCAGCCTATCGCGCGCAAGTCGAGGCGCTGGCGCATGAGAAGATGACGGGGTGACAAGATGACAGGATGATTTGTGATTTACGATTTGCGATTTGGGATTATCCGCCGTCCACTTGGTTCTCTGGTTCCTGGTTCTCTGCCGTTTGTTCTTTGTTCTCGGTTCTTTGTGCATGAAAAATCGTCGCGATCTCATCATTATTGGCCTGCTGTTCGCCGTGCTGGTTGCATTTGTGGCGTATGTGCCGCGCATGCAAGCGCCAGATGAGCCAGCCAGCGCCAGCAGCTACGCCAGTGGCGACGAGGGTGCGCTGGCGCTGTTCCGCTTGACGCAGGCGCTGGGCTACGACAGCCGCCGCCTGGA
>DASTWM010000037.1:0-2682 GCA_035765855.1 Roseiflexaceae bacterium | reverse complement strand
GACGGCGCGGAAGGTGTTTTCTAACAGCTTAACCAGCTCGGCTGTCTTCGGGCGCGAAACCGGAACCACGCGCTCGATCGCGCATTCGTAGAGCGCCTGGCTTACTTGAAGACAGGTCGGCGTGACACCGCCGATTACCTTGGGCGTTGTCTTAACGGTATAGTCGGTTCGGCCCGGGTCGATCCGTTCGGGCGAGAATGCGAGGAAGAAGTCGCGTCCGACGACCATCGGCGAACGGCTGGCCGACGCAGGCCCATGCCCATTGCCTGGTTCGTGCCCATGCGGCTGCGCCTGCTCCAGTCGTGGCAGAATCAATTCCTCGGTCGTGCCGGGATAAGTTGTGCTTTCAAGCACGATCAGCATGCCGGGATTCAGATGGTGCGCGATCTCGTCCGTCACGGCGATAATGTAGGACATGTCGGGATCTTTGGTGGTGTCCAGCGGCGTCGGGACACAGATGATCACCGCATCGACTTCCGAGAGCATGCTAAAGTCGGTCGTCACCGACAGGCTGCCCGTGCGCTGGCGGACACCTTCATCCGCCGCCTCATGATCGCCGTTCCGAGGGGCAGCGCCCACGCTTTTTGCAAGCACCTGCCGACGATGCAGGCTGCTGAGTGGGACGAGCAGATCAGCAATGCGTTGCGCTGGCACATCAGACACATGACTTCGGCCAGCATTCAGACCGGACACCCTTCGCTTGTCGACATCAATCCCAACAACCCTGAAACCTGCTTCGGCAAAGGCTACCGTAAGCGGCAAACCCACATAGCCCATGCCGACAACCGCAACAATCGCCTGGCGCGTCGCAATCTTTTCAAGAATGGCGGCACCGGCATCCATGACCATTAGCGTTTCATTCCGACCGTATGCTGTACGATGTTCTCTCATCGTCACCATGGGCAACCCCCTTTGATTCTAATACGACGTGTAGTAATAGTAGTCAGCAGACTGGAGCAAACGGCAGGTAAGGCGGACAGACGCGGCGGCGAAGGCCAGTGCGCCAACAAGAAAGCTGACAGCGGCGTAGCTGAAGTTCACCCCCAGGCTGAGCGGCGCGCCAACAATCGCCGTCACGATGATCCCGACAACTACAGCACGCAAGGCTATCTGTGGACGACCCAGAGTCAGGCTGAACATGCAGCTGAACCAACCCAGGCCGAGAAAAAAGTAGGTAATCAGGCCCAACTGAAATACCAGCACCAGTGTGCCGCGGTTTGTGAGCACCAACCAATCTGGCAGCAGCCCGCCCTGGAGCGCAAGCTGAAAGAGCACATACACGCCATCACTAACCGCCGCCAGAGCAAGCAGGTATATGCGCAGGTGACGCCAGTAGAAGCTGGTGAGCAGCCCGCCGAACTGCCTGCTTGCCTGGCCGGGCGTTGCCTGCTGGGCAGCCAGGGCCGTGTGCCAGAAGTGGCGCAGGGTGCGCTCGGCCACGCCGCCAACGAGCACGAGCGGCGGCAACGACAGAGTCAGGCCAGCCTCAAGCCCGGCCACGGCCACAATGCGGTTCTGGCCGGAGTCGATCACCCCGAACCACCCGAACAGGTGAGGCAGCAGAACAAACAGCATGTAGAGCGAGCCGTACCCGAAGTAGGGCAGCGCCTCATGGATCAGGTAGGCGGCCGGCGGGAGAAAGATTCGTTTGTCTTTGGCCGGTGGGGTAAAAATAGGCCGTACCCGGTAGCCAATGACGCCCATGATCGTGGCAAAGCCGATCGCCGTACTGGATGCCAGATGCATGCTGGAGAATGGTGCCACCAAGCGATCGACCGCATAGCCGAGCAGCAGACCGGCAGCCAGCGCCAGCCCAACCCACCCAAATGCCCGCAGCAACGACAGCACGCCTGCCAGGAGCCAGATTGCCGAGATCGCGAGGAACGATAGCACGAAGGTCATCCGCTCCTGGAACGTCAGCAGACCGATCCAACTGGCGACCAGCAGCGCCAGCAGGGCGACCCCGGTAATGGCTAAACCAGACAGTACGAGGCTCTTGCGCAGAAAGCGGCCAGCCGTTTGTGGACTGCCAACCCCGATTGCGAGTGAGGCACGCCGCATGACGGCCTGTACAAATCCATTGCTGAAGAGCATGCCAGCCGACATACCCACACTCAGGGCCAGCACCTGGAACTGGTTCCACTGGCCGAGCTGTGCATACATGTTAATGATGATCAGCAGCAGCACATTCGGGATGAGGGCGATCGGCCCGCCCATGTAATCGCGGAGAGCCTGCCAGCGCGACTCGCGCAGCACGACGGGAGCGAGCGGCGCGACCGGTGCTGGACGATCAACTGTCCTGATATGATCGGCCACATTCTCGGCCAGCACGAAGGTGTCCGGCACGCCATATTGTTGGGCCGCGAGCTGATCCGTGATGCCGATCGACTCGAGCACCGCCGCAATTTCAAGGTAGTCGATGGGATGCGGATCGCGGCGCAACACCTCGCCAGCCAGCTCGCGAAGCGCCGCCGCGTCGGGCGGCACCCAGGCAATCGGCTCATGCGGGGCATGGATGTAGCGGCGCTTTCTGCCGGGTAACAGCGCGCGCTGTGTGGAATCGGGTGGGGCAAGGGCAAGCGCGGCGCGTGGCGCGGCGCGTGTATCAGTGGGCCTGCCGACCTCGACCTCCATCATCTCTGCTCGATCCGATTCGGCGGTGAGCAGTAGCAGAACCTCACC
>DASTWM010000036.1:0-29547 GCA_035765855.1 Roseiflexaceae bacterium | reverse complement strand
TTAACCGGCTCGCGCGAGGAAGATTTGCACCAGCGGGCGTTTAGCATGGGGGTGCTGGGGCTGGTGCAAAAGAGCGAGCCAGCGGATATTCTGATCCAGGCGATCAAAACAGTCGCCAATGGCGAGGCATGGCTTGACCGCGCTATGATGGCCCGGTTGCTCACCAGCCGCTTCAACGAAGCCAACCGGCCACACATCGACCCCGAAGCAGCCAAGATCGCGTCGCTGACCGACCGCGAGCGCGAAGTTATTCAGCTGATTTGCGAAGGGCTGCCGAACAAAGCGATCAGCATCCGGCTCTCGATCAGCGAAGCAACGGTGCGGCATCACCTGTCTTCGATCTTCAATAAGCTTGGCGTGATGAGCCGCCTGGAGCTCGTGGTCTACGCCTACCGGCATGAACTCGCCAAGCCCCACTAATGCAGCAATAATATCGTATAGAGCCTTTCTGGAAAGGAAAGCTATTGGATCTTTCGCCTATATCGATATAAGCGAAAGATCCAGGATCGCCCGCTCTGCCATGGGCAATTTATCCCCTGATCACGCGCTCCTCACGGCACATATTGGTCCGTTAGATAGGCTTTTTTTCCCCTTCCCTACCCACTGATTAGCCTATATCAAAACCGACGGTCTGTCCGATGTGCAGATAGGTGCTGATCTCGTAGAATAGAGAGCGTAGGGTTAATGATTAGCGAGATAATCATGTTCACAGGCTTCGACGCCAGTGGTGTTGTGCATGTTAATTCTTCGTTGCCGTTTGTGCAGCAGCGCGCCAGTGAAGAGGGCATGCATATTGAAATCCCATTTTTAACGGCAGTACGTAGCACTGATAGCAACGGCGTCACGTTTGAAGAGTGGGTTGCGCTCGACACTATGAGCACGGGCCTACTCTCTTTTCGGCTGCGTCGAGACGTTCCGCGTGATGTGCGGCTATTCGCCTGTGTGCGGTTATCAAGCAGTCCAACGAATGGACATCTCCCGTGGGTGGCATTCGTCGGACGGGTTATTTCGACCGAAATTCGTCCAGGACACGTGTTTCGAACGGCGGTGCGCATTGCCCGGTACCGCTTTGTTCAAATGAGCGCTTCCGTGGACCATGCGTAAGGCGATCGCTTCCGCAGCAGCTTTGAGGATCGGACACACACGTCATACAACAGCAGCGCCGCCCTGCAAAGGTGCGGCTGTCCGTATCGGTTAGCACACTGACAATCAGCGCTGAGAATACATTCATGACAACAAATTATCATACCATTCTGAAAAACATTGGCGCGCTGCTCGGCTCGCAGCTGATTACCTGGGGATTAACGCTGACGCTGACGATCTTCCTGCCCCATTATCTTGGCGCAAGCGGCATGGGACAAATTCAGTTCGCCACCGCGATATGGGCGATGATGTCGGTGCTGATTGCGTTTGGCACCGACACGTTGCTGATCAAGGAAATCGCCCGGCGGCCGGAGCAAGCAGCGGCCCTTCTCGGCCAAAGCATGGCCCTTCGCATCGCCATCTTTGTGGTGAGTTGCGGATTGGTGGGATGCTATTTGTGGTTCAGCCAGGCGTCGACGGAGGTTGCAACGCTTGTGTTCATTCTCGGCATTGCCGCCATTGTAGGGCAACTCGCGAATGTCACGGATGCAGCCTTGCGCGGCCTGGAATTAATGCAGTTTACCTCGCTGTCAAGCATTGTCAGCAAAGCTGTCTACGCGGGCTGTAGCATTGCGCTGTTGCTGCTTGGCTATGGGATCTATGCCGTAGCAGCAATGACCATCGCTTCGAATCTGGTCACGTTAATCATTCAGATGGTGGTACTCAAACGCCGCGTCGGATTGGATATGACCGCACATGGGGCGAATACCATACGTGCCATGCTGGCTATCATGCGCGCTGGTATGCCGTACCTGCTCATTGGACTGATGACATCTGTTTACGGGCAGATCGATACATTCGTTATTCACGACCTGGTGAGCCCGGCGGAACTTGGCTGGTACAGCATCGCCGTCCAGTTATACGGCACACTGCTGTTTATCCCCGTGATTCTTGCTACGGCGGTCTTTCCTGCCATGACCCGTAGTTATACGAATAGCTCTTCCGAAATGCCGCGCATCGTCAGCAAAACCTTCGACATGATGCTGCTTATCGCTGTCCCTATTGGTCTCGGCTTGCTGGTCGTGAGCGATGCGCTGATCGCGCTGATCTATGGGCCAGAATTTTCGCAGGTCGGGCCAGTGCTGGGGCTGATGGGCATTGTCCTGATCTTCATGTTCCAGAACATTGTGTTAGGCCAGTCGCTCATCTCAGCAGACCGGCAAAATGTCTGGACAGTGATGACGCTGATCGCGATCGTTTGCACAGTAGTGCTCGATTTATTACTCGTGCCGCTGTTTCAGCAGCGCTACGGGAACGGGGCCATGGGCGGATCGGTGAGCTACATCATCACCGAAGCTGGTATTCTGATTGCGGCGATTGCCTGCATGCCACGCGGCACGCTCGGCTGGGCCAACGTGTGGACCGCGGCGCGCATCATCATTGCTGGATTAGCGATGGCTGGCGGGTGCTGGCTGTTCCGTTCGATGTTTATCGGCGTGCCGGTCGTGGTGGGCGCGGTAATTTACTGTGGCCTCATTCTGCTGCTGCGCGTCATTCCAGCAGAAGATTTCCAACGCATTGGCGCGTTTATTCAGCAGGCGCGCACTACATTTCGCAGCCGGCGCATGCAGCCAGCCGATGCTGAAGGAACGTAGCTTCGCTGCATTCTAAAAAGCCAGCATAACTATTTCTCATGATTGAGGGCAGCTATGGAAATGTTCAACCGGTTTCAACAGGATGCCGCCCGCTGGGTGATTCCACAACAGATCGCGCCACTTGAAGCAATAACATTCAGTGTCATGGCGCGGCTGCTGTACCAGCATATGTCATTACGGGCCATGGCATGGTTTCGTCTGGGGTGCTGGTGCAGCGCGCATGGCATTCGCGGATTGCCCGCCATGATTCAGCGGCGTATCTACCGGCATTACGGCCTTGAGATCGGCGTCGGCTCCGATATCGAAGGCGGGCTTTATATCGCCCATCCAATCGGCACGGTCATATCGGTCGAACACATGGGCGAGAATTGCAGCATTATCGCCGCCGTCACGATTGGCATGCGCAACGAGCATCGCTTTCCATGGATTGGCGATAACGTATTTATTGGCGCAGGGGCGCGCGTGCTTGGCGGCATTACCCTTGGCGATGATGCGAAAGTTGGCGCGAATGCCGTGGTATTACACGATGTCGCGCCGGGTGATACGGTAGTAGGGATTCCAGCGCGTTCGATCCGCGCACAGCGTTTGGCAGAAATTCCGGCATGAAATAACTTAAACGTATGCAAGTATCTATCGTCATTCCAACCTTTAACCGCCTTCCACGACTGAAGCGCGTGCTAGCGGCCTTACACAAGCAGACCGTCGCGCCTGAAGAGTTTGAGGTAATCGTCGTCTCCGATGGATCGACAGACGGTACTGACGCATATCTGCGAAGCGTCCAGACCCCCTTGCGGCTTGTGCCAGTATTGCAACCCAACCGCGGTGTTGCGGCGGCGCGCAATGCTGGAGTAGCGCAGGCCCAGGGTGAGTTGATAGTGTTTCTCGACGATGATGTTGTGCCAGCACCAGATCTGATCAGCGAGCATCTTCAATTGCACGCAGCGCATGGCGAGAACATGGTCGTACTGGGGCCGATGCTGACGCCCGATGATGCAGCTTTGCAGCCCTGGGTGCAGTGGGAGCAGGCCATGCTCATCAAAAACTATGCTGCCATGCAGCAAGGGCGCTGGTCGCCTACGCCACGCCAGTTTTACACCGGCAATGCCTCGCTGGCCCGGCAGCATATTGTGGAAGCCGGCGGCTTTAATGAGGCATTTCGACGGGCCGAAGATGTCGAATTAGCGTACCGTCTGGCAGCGCGCGGGCTGCGCTTTGTGTTCCATGCCGAGGCAATCGGCTATCACTACGCGGAACGCAGTTTTGGATCATGGCTGGCGACACCGTACGCCTATGGGCGCAATGACGTGCTTTTCGCCCGCGAAGGTGGGCAAAGTTGGCTGCTGCCGGTGGTCTTTGAGGAAATTCACTACCGAAAGAAGCTCATTCAATGGCTCGTCCGGCACTGCCTTGATCGCCCGTTAGCAAGCGCAGCGGTCGTTACAGCATTGCGGTGGCTGGCAGCTATCGGTGCCTACAGTGGATGGGACAAGCTGCCTCAACATGCATACAGCGGGATTTTTAACTTGCGCTACTATCAGGGCGTGGCGGATGAACTTGGTGGTCGAGCGGCCTTTTTCCATGAAATGCGGCGCGCGAAGTTGTTGCTGTCGAGTGGCGCAGATGCAGAACAACCGATGACAGGCGCATAAACATGCGTTTCACTCGAGTGCAGCCCAGAAATCATGCTGGTGCTTCTGACCTCAACATGAACAGATTGTAACCTTGATCTTTGCCAGTCTATGATAGACTCAATCTTTGATTGATGGCATCATGCCACATGAAAGAGAATCAGCGAAGTCAAGGGGACACGCATGCCAGCATGTTTGCAAGCAATCCGGCTGTGGGCATACACGATTGCCGGGTTGCTCATGATCGTTTTGATGCCGCCCGCGCCGCGTTTAGCGCTGGCTGCTCCTGCAACCTATTACATTGCTCCAAACGGACATGATACAAATCCGGGTACACAAAATGCTCCATTTCAAAGCATAAAAAAGGCGAACAGCGTTGTGAAAGCCGGCGACACGGTGTTCTTCCGCGGCGGCACGTACATGCTGGCGAGCAGCGGGTGGATTGGCGCGAAAGGAACCGCTGCCGCGCGTATTACCTTTCAATCGTATCCCGGCGAATTAGCTGTCTTTGACGGTAGCCAGCTTAACGCGCAGGACGATGTGATCGCGATCGGCGGATCGTATATTGATTTCAAGGATACCGAAATTCGCAACTCTCAGGGCGTCGGCATCGGCGTCTGGGGCGGATCGCACATCCGCATTTTGAACAACGTGATCCATGGCTCGCAGCGGCAGGCGATCTGGTGCGGCTACAGCGATTTCACGACGGTCAATGACATTGTGATCGACGGCAATACCATCTACGACAATGTCCTGTCGAATCGGCCCGTCACGCCATCGAGCCCGCATCCCTCGGCGGTTCTCAGCCATCGCGCCAGCAACATCACCTTCACCAATAACCTCGTCTACCAGAATTATGGCGAAGGAATCAATCCCGCGTTGACAAAGGGCGGGCTGATCGCCTGGAACATCCTGCATGACAATTATGTCAATAATATCTATCTGGATAATGCGACAGATTTTCGGGTGGAGGGTAATTTCGTCTACACGACGAACGATCAGCGCTTCTATAACAATGGAGCGCCTGCTTCAGGTATCATGATCGCCAACGAAACGTACAATCTTACCAATCCATCGGCAAACCTTGTGGTGATCAACAATATTCTTTCTGGCGCGCGTTTCAATTTTGGGTATGGCGACTACGACCGTGGCGGTGGTCTGCAAAATCTTGTGTTTGCGAATAACACTTTGGTGAACGCGACCCAGGCAGCTCTCCATATGGATGGAGATCCGAACCACGCCAATCTGGTGTTTGTGAATAACATTGTTACGCAATCTCAAAGCGGCGGGAAGATGCTCGACTCATGGAACGGCACGGCAGGCTACGCGAACATGACGTTTCACCACAATCTCTGGTTCGGGGGCGATTCCAGTTCGGTCGCAGGCGCGGAAGATATCAACAGTGATCCGCTGTTCGTCAATCCCGGCGGCACGCAGCCAACCGATTACCAACTCCGGTCCGACTCGCCAGCGGTGAACACGGGCGTCGCGCTCGCAGCAGTAAAAGGCGATTTTTGGGGCGCATGCCGTCCCAGCGGCGCAGCATACGATCTGGGCGCGCAGGAGACGAGCACTGGTATCGCACCGTATAGTTTCACTCAGCAACTTACAGGCTCATCGATCTTTCTGCCGCTTACGCAGGCGATGCCCATGCATAATGCAACGGGATGCCAGGGTTAATGCCGCCCATGTTATGCGGTATGGTCTAGTTAGCGAGACTTCATTGACACGACCATCTGAAGTTCTGACGACACTTGGCGAGCGAATCCGCGCGGGGCGGGTGGCGCTTGGCCTGACCCAGGCCGCGCTGGCGGCACAGGTCGGTTGCTCGTCGGAGATGTTGCGCAAGTTCGAGGCTGATGCGAAGCGCCCATCGCTCGCAGTTGTGGAGCGGCTAGCCGATTGCTTTGGCATGGTTGGTGCCGAGCGGGTCAGCTTTCTGGCTGCCGGCGGCAATGAGCGCTCAACTGAGCCGGTGCCCGTGCCATGGTTTCCGCGCACCAAGCTCCAGCCCCCGCGCCTGCGTAGCGATCTGCTCGCCCGACCGCGGCTCGTGGCGCGGCTGCGCGACGCCCTGAAGCATGCGCGCCTCATTCTTGTGGCGGCCCCTGCCGGCGCTGGCAAGACGACCCTGCTCACCAGCGCCCTGGCCGAATTTTCGGGCGATAGCGCATGGATTTCGCTCGACGATGACGACAACGACCCGGCACGCTTTTTCGCCGTGCTTCTGGCCGCCCTGGATCAACTGGCGCCCGGAGCCGCAGCAGCAGCGCTCCCGCTTATGCATGCGCTTGAAACGCAACAGGCGGACCGGACCACGCAGGTCCGCCAGGCTGTAGCAACGCTCATCAACGCGGTCATGGAACGGTTGCACGCTCCGGGATGGCTCATTTTGGACGATCTTCATGTTATCAACGAGCCATTGGTCCATGCCGCGCTGGAATATTTAATGAATCAGCTTCCGGTGTCCTTGACGCTGGTGATCGCCACGCGCCACGACCCACTGCTGCCACTGGCGCGTCTGCGCGCCCGCCGCGAATTGCTGGAGATACGCCTGCCTGATCTGCGCTTTACTGCCGCCGAAACAGCTGATTTGCTCACCGACTGCCTGGGCTTGCCGCTATCGGCGGGCGAGGTCTCAGCTTTGTATCAGCGCACCGAGGGCTGGGCGGCTGGATTGAGCCTGCTTGCCGCTTCGCTCACAGCGTTGGAATCAGCCGACGAACGCGCCCGTTTTCTCGCGCACCTGGTGCAGACTGACCGCTACCTGTTCGACTACCTGGCCGAGGAAGTGCTCGACCGGCAGGACGCGGCCACCCGCAGCTTTTTGCTGGACACAGCGATTCTTCCCGAATTGACGCCGCAAGCATGCCAAACCATCACAGGCCGCGAAGACGCCGCCGCCCTGCTCGATACGTTATACCGGCGGAATCTCTTTCTCGTCACACTTCGTTCCGAACAAAAAGTTGCATACCGCTATCATGATCTGTTCCGCGCCTTCCTTCTGGAGCGCCTGCGCCGCGATGCGCCCGAACGGCTGCGTGAATTGCATCGCCGCGCCGCGCGTTCGGCTGCCGATCCGCAGCGAGCCACCGAACACCTGCTCCAGGCCGAATTGTGGGATGCGGCGGCGGACAGCATTGAGGCGATCGGCGAGCGTCTCTTGATCAGCAGTGCGCACCACACCGCGCGCATGCTCATCGAGGCGCTGCCAAAAACGACAGTCGCCGCGCGCCCGCGTTTGCGCTCCATCCTTGGTCGCTGTGCCTTGCAGCGCTGGGATGCGGCGGCGGCTGTTGGCCTGCTCGGCGGGGCTGCCGCTGACTTCACCCACATGGGTGATACCATCGGCCAGGGTGAGGCGCTGGTATTTTTATCCACCGCGCTGAGCCGCGCAGGCGATCTGAAACGCGCCAGAGATGCCGCTGAACAAGCACTGCTGCTGCCACTGGCTCCGCCGCGCCGCATCCAACTGCTCGCGGAACGATCATGGCACCACGTGATCGGCGGTACATGGCCGCAGGCGGTTGCCGATCTCGATGAAGCAATTTCGATTGTCGAGCGCGCTGGCGACGCGGGTGCTTTTCCAGCGCTTTCGGTTGCAGTCACAGGCTTTTTGATGGGTCTACCCGGCGGCCTGGCGCGCATCAACCGATTCAGCCGCCTCGTGGAAACGCATGCCGCGCCCGACGACCGTTTGCTCCACGTTGCCGCAGCCGTCATGCGCGCATGGGCCGCGATCTGGAGCGACCGCTGGGTCGAGGCCGACGCAGAAAACCAGCGCGCGCTGGAATTATTAGCGCCCATTGAAGCATTTACGGCTATGCACGCCGAGATTTTTATTCAGCAGCCGGTGTGCGCCGCGCTCCAGGGCAATACCGCCCTGGCCGACGAACACTTCACGCGCATGCTGGCCGCGCTGGAGCAGCAAGACGGCCTGCGCCGCGCGTGGCGTATTTCGTCGCTGCATGCGCTCGCCCGCGTGCGCTGGCTGCAAGGAAAGGGCGACGAGTTACGCGCCATCCGCAGGCGCATGGCTGCGGCCCTCAACGCGCGCGTCTGGCCGACCGACGTAGCCTTGTGTCGTGAGATCGGCGCGCTGGTGCATCTGGCCGATGGGCATGTCGAGCCGGCAATCGCCGAGCTACGCGTCGTCGCCGATGATCAGGCGCGCGTAGCAATTGCGCCTGTCCTTGGCGATCCGCGCTTGCACCTGGCGCATGCCTATCTCCTGGCGGGCCATTCAGACATGGCGCGTTCGGCTGCTGGCCCAGCCCTCGCGGCCATGCGACGCGACGCTGCGCCGGGCCGCCTGCGCTGGCAGGGCGCAGCGCTCGTAATACCGATTTTGCGCTTGTACGCTGCTGGCGGGCCGCACGCCGAATTTGCCGCCACCGCTTTAGCTCATTTGGACGACTCGGCTCGTTAATGTGACGAACCCAACCGCTGAACGGCGGCTAATCCTGCCGCAACGGGCTCGCTTTGTGCAAGCGCCCGCCCCGCATCCCATTGCGTCTGGAAGTTTCCAGAGCCAAGCCGCAGGCGAACAGCAGCGAGCAGCGCATCCCGCCGCGCCTGCTCGGATTGGCTGAGTCGGATACTGGATGTCTCCATCATGCGCTCCGAAGCACCCCATAATTGTGTCGCCTCGTGTAGCGCGCCTGCATCTCCGCCGCCCATCAGCACCCGCAGCGCCAGCAACTCGCCGACCAGTTCCAGGCAGATGGCGACATCAAGCGTGTTGTCGAGCGCGTCGAACAGGCTCAGCGCCTCGCCAAGATAGCTGGCCGCTTCTTCCAGAATGCCCTGCCGCAGGCGAGCCAGGCCAAGCCCATGCAGCGCCAGCGCCATGCTGCGTCGATCATGGAGGTCGCGCAGCATGGCAAGGCTTTCGAGAAAATATTCGGCGGCGCGCTCATAATAGCCGCGCACGATCGCCGCATGCCCCAGCCCATTAATTGCCAGCGCGATCATCCTGGGATCGCCGAGGCTGCGCCGCAACGCGAGGCTTTCCTCGTAGAACCATGTGGCCGCGATCGCGTCGCCTTCGAAGATCGCCATGTCGCCGAGCGTGTCGAGCGCGTCGGACGTTCCTTGCGCGTCGCCTATCGCGCGGTACAGCGCAACGCAGCGGTGCAGCAGCGCCATTGCCCGCGCCATATCGCCGCGAATCCTGGCGAGCCAGCCCGCCGAACTGAGCGCCGCCGCCAGCACCGCCGGGTCTGCTTCCAGGCGCGCCCGCTCAACGAGATTGATGCCCTGCTCCAGCCAGCGCTGACCTTCGGCCTGATGCCCGCGGCCATGCCAGAAGCGTTCGATCGCGCTCGCCGCACGCAGCCCCAGTTCAACACGCGCTAATTCGGGATGATCTGCATCTAAAGCCCATGCCAGCGCGGCACGAATCGTTTCGAGTTCAGCATCAAGTTGAGCTAAACACTGCTGCTGGTCCGGGCCGTAAAGGCGCTCGCGCATGGCGCTGGCGAGGGATGTCAGATAGGCGACAGGGTCCGCCGGTCCGATCGGAGGCTCCGGCATGGCAACACTGGTGGGACGAGTGGCGCGGGCTGCCTGAAGAAATGCCTCACGCTGCGCGGGCGGCACGGCCAGGATCGTGGCGAGCCGCTCGGCCATTGGGCGGGAAGGGCGCCGCCAGCCATGCTCAAAGGCGCGGATCGTCTGCACGGCACAGCCAACCTGCTCGGCCAGCGCTTCCTGCGTGAGGTCAAGCGCCACACGCTGGCGGCGCAGCCAATCTTTGAACAACACGTCATCCATGGTCGATCTCGTCCTGGGGCAAGATGGATGAGCATCATACATCATGTACATTGTAGCACGCTCCGTGGCCTGCACATGTAGTAATTTTTGTAGCACCTCGGTGACTTCTGTTGCGGCCTTCCTCCCGCTACACTGCGTTCATCAGTTCAATGCTGTACATCGCAACGTAACAAGCACGTTTGACGCAGTTGATGCGCATAATCGCAACAGGAGCCAATACCATGACTATCGAGATGATGTCCACCACCTCCACACTCGACACGATCGCTTTGACCATTCTGCAAGACCGCATTTGCGGCGAGGTGCTGGTGCCGAGCGCGCCGGGCTACGCCAGGGCCCGCCGCCTGATCAATCATCGCTTCGACCACCAGCCCGCGCTGATCGTTCGCTGCCGCAGCACGCAGGATGTCGCGCACGCGGTCATGTTCGCCCGCGAGCACAATCTGGAAATTGCGGTGCGTAGCGGCGGCCACAGCGTGGCGGGTCACAGCGGCTCGGATGGCGGCATGATGATCGACCTTTCGCAGATGCGTGCAATCGATGTGGACCCGGTTCGTCGTACGGCGCGCGTTCAGCCCGGCGCGACCAACGGCGAACTGGTGCTGGCGACGCAGGAATACGGCCTTGCTACCACGACCGGCACATGCGCCAGCGTTGGCATGGGCGGCTCAACGCTTGGCGGCGGCATTGGCTGGCTGATGGGACGCTTTGGCGCGACGATTGACAATGTGCTCGCGTGTGAAGTTGTCACCGCCGAGGGCGCGATCATCACCGCCAGCGCGGATGAGCATGCCGATCTGTTCTGGGCGCTGCGCGGCGGCGGCGGCAACTTCGGCGTGGTGACGAACTTCACCTACCGGCTTCACCTGTTGACGCAGGTGCTTGGCGGCATGGCTATTTTTCACATGCCTGCCGCGCCGCTCGCCTTGCGCTTGTATCGCCAGCTTACCAGCAGCGCGCCCGACGAGTTGATCGCCCATGCCGTGCTGGCGACGGTGCCAGAGTTTGGCCCGGCGCTGATCGTCCAGGCCTGCTATTCCGGCGAAAATGTGGCCGAAGGCGAGCGCGTGCTTGCCCCACTGCGCCGCTTTGGGCCGCCCGCCATCGATTTGATTGCGCCGCGCAGCTACGCCGAGCTGTACATGATGTTCACGCCGCCCATTCCAGCCGGAGTTGCTCTCTACGACACGGCATACACGCTGCGGCAGCCATCCGATGCGGCGCTTGACGAGATTGTCGCGCTCGCAGCCGAGCGCCCGTCGCCGTTGACGGGTATCAACATCCACCAGTTTCACGGCGCGGCGACACGGATTGCGCCGGATGCAACCGCGTTCGCGTTGCGCGAGCCACACTACGCTGTGGTCAATGCTGGCGCGTGGCTGGAGGGCACCGGCGCGGCGGAAACGTCCTGGGCGGCGCAGGCGCACGCGCGCATGGAACGCTTCGCCAGCCGTGGTTTGTACGTCAACTTCCTGGGTGATGAGGGCGAGGATGCCGTGCGCGACGCCTACCGCGCGAATTACGCGCGGCTGGCCGAGATCAAGCGCCGCTACGACCCGGAAAACATGTTCCACCGCAACCAGAACATTCGCCCCGACGCGGAACGATGAGCGCGGAACGCACGCGGCCTCAGCCATTGCGGGCCATCCTTGAATCTCATGCACAGGAGGTATCCTCTTGAACCGCCTTTCTCGATTTCGCGCAAGCCTGGTGCTGCTTGTGCTGGTGATGATTGCACTGCCAGCCTTGAGCCATGCACGTGATCATGAACCGAGCGACCAAACAGAAGCAGACCCGCACACCGTCTTTTTACCCATGGTCACTACTGGCGGCGAAACACCGCCGCCACCGCCACCGCCGCCAACCGGAAGTTTGCCCGCCGCAATGGTCGGCACCTGGTTCAACGGCACGATCCCACCGTCCGACTTTTACAATCCCACGACCGGCGAGTGGCGCGACACCAATGGGCTCGGCCAGATGTACGTGTTCAACGCCGATGCCAGCTACACCTATGCGGGCTTTTTGCGGCTGCAAAACGGAGCATGTCGCACCGAAGTTTCGACGTACCAGCAGGGCAACGCCCAGGCGAACGACGCAACACTCGTTCTCACGCCAGCCGTCGCCAAAACGCGCACCCTCGTCGTATGCGGCTCGCGATCAGATAGCACCACTGATGGCCCGTTTACTTCGTACAATCTCGGCTGGAGCGTCGCGGACGATGGCCTGGGGCATCCGAAGCTGTCGGTGCAAAAGGGCGACCAAACCACGGAATATTACCGGCAGGGCATGGTGGATGCGTTGGTGGGCGGTTGGAACTTGAACGATGTTGCGTCGGCCAACTTCTACGATCCCGCGACGGGCGAATGGGCTACGCCCGCGAACGATGGTGCCTGGTTCCGCTTCGCTGCTGATGGCACCTATCGCTTTGGGGAGTACGGGCATGGGCAGGACGAGCAGGGCTGTGCCACGACCTACTGGGTATATCAGGAAGGCAGCGTCAGGGTGTCGGGCGGCCAGTTATCCTATCAGGCCAACAGCGGGCGGGCACGGCTCGAAAATGCGTGTCAGCCTGGCCAGGTAAGCGACACACCTTACGTTGATCCGAAGCTGTACGAATTTACCTGGGAATTGCGCGATCAAACCACCACGCCAAAGCTCGCCGTCTCGCCGCTGGCCCAGTTCCGCTTCATCGTGTTCACCCGTGAGTGAAGATGAACGCGGAATGCAGGACACTGATAGCATAAACAAACATGAGGAGAATCGCCGTGAAATTCATCCGCCTGGTTGGACCTTTGATGCTACTATTCGTCACATTATTCGGTGGGGCGGGCATCGCGCCCATCAGCCACGCGGCGATACGCGACATTATGTCGAATAAACAGCATACCGCCGCCGCAAGTCCGCACCTCAGCTCCGCTACGTATCTGGGGGGCGGCGAGACTGACTACGGTCGCGCCGTCGGGCTCGACGCGCAGGGCAATATCTACCTCGCCGGTGATTCATTCTCGTCCAGCATCCTTGGTTACAGCCTCGATCCACAGGGCGGTACCGATATCGTCGTGGCTAAACTCAGCCCGGATGCCAGCACGCTGCTGGAACTTGTCTCGATCGGCAGCACATCGGGCGACCATGTGGGCGGCATGGCCGTCACGCCGCAGGGCGAAGTGGTGCTCGCGATCAACACCGACAGCGCCAGCTTTCCGACCTACAAAGCCCTTCACGCGACCATGGACGAGGACAATCCCGGCGTGCTGCTCAAGATCAACGCCGCCATGGACGACCTGGTGTTCAGCACCTTCACCGACTTCACGGTGCCGCCCGAGTTGCACACCGTTGCGGTAGATACGTCCGGCGCGATCACCGTGGCGGGCTATGTGTACAACCCTTCCAACCGGGCGCGCGACCTGGCGCTGGAACGCTTCAGCGCCGACGGCCAGCAGCAGTTGTTCGGCAAAGTCTGGGACAACGACGATGAGGACGAGCGCGCGCAGGGGTTGGTGGTCACGCCCGATGGCACGACCTACGTCGCTGGCTACACCGAAGGGCGCTGGGGCGGGCTGGCCGTGACGGACAACGCGTTGCAGAAGCTTTGCGGGCGGCGGCTGGCGCTCGGCGCGGACCATGACTGCGACAATGATGCGTTCGTGATGCGCCTGAATCCGGAGGGCGAGGTCGATTACGCCACCTATCTGGGCGGCAACGGCGACGACAAAGCGGTGGACATCGCCGTGGATGGGCAGGGCGCGATGTATCTGACCGGCTGGGCTGGCGCGCAGGACTTCCCGACCACAGCGAACGCGTTTCAGCCACGGTGCCGCGCTGCCAAACCAGAGGATGGCTGCTATTACGACATGTTCGCGGCCAAGATCGCGCCCGATGGCAGCAAACTCATCTACAGCACCTACCTGGCCTCGGGCGACCTGAGTGGCCTGGACTACCCGAAAGCCATCGCTGTAGATGCTGCCGGGAACGCGACGGTAGTCGGCTACACCGCGAGCGAGCGCTGGCCGGTGAAGAACGCCTTTCAGAGCGCGCTGAACGCCGCGCCATGCCCGAACGCCTTCCAGGACCGGCTGTGCTTCGACAGCGTGGTGACGACTTTTACGCCCGACGGTCAACTGGCATTCAGCAGCTATCTGGGCGGCAAATTCGACGAGTACAGCAGCGATGTCATGCTCAGCGCGGACGGCAGCATTTACCTGACCGGCACCACGGAGTCGACCGACTTTCCGGCCACGGCGGGCAGCGTGCAACCGGGCGCGCGTTCCGGCAGCGACATGTTTCTGGCGCGCATTACAACTGCCGACACATCACCTACAGTACCTGATCCGGTGCCGGGCAGCCAGCGAATCTATCTGCCGCTGATGCGCCGATAAGTCAACACAATCTGCCAGGCTGGCAAGCACGCTTGCTTGCCAGCTATCAATCTAAAAGGAACGATCATGCACAAATCCACGCACCTGCTGCTCATGCTACTGCTCGCCATCGCTACGCTGGGCAGCGGCACCACGCTCCGGGCCGCGGCGTCTCCAGCGGCGGAAGGTGATATCACGACCGACACGACCTGGGCCAGAGCTAACAGCCCCTACACGGTGAACGATGTCGCGGTGCAGCCCGGCGTCACGCTGACGATTGAGCCGGGCGTCGAGGTACGCTTCGCGGCGAACACCGGGCTGACTGTGCGCGGCACGCTCCATGCGCAAGGCACCGCCGAGGAGCCAATTCGTTTCACGGGAGCCACGGAAATGCCCGGCTCATGGCGCGGAATTGATTTCGCCGGTTCGGCTGCCGCGACGCTCACTGGATCGATTCTCGATCATGTGATTGTGGAGTACGGCGGGCTTCCATTTAGCACCGGCGCGAATCTTCACCTTCAGCATGCCGACATCGCCATCGCGCACAGCATGATTCGCAGCGGGCTGCGCGCAGGCATCTACGCGGAAGCGGGCGGCGTGGCGCATATCTCCGACACAGCGATCACCGCCAATCAGGGCGATGCGGTCACGTTTGTTGATGGCGCGGTGAATCCGCGCCTCGCGCGCCTGAGCGTTTCCGGCAACGGCAGCGATACAATCGGCATGGGCAGCGGCACAATGATAGGTGAACACACATGGGAAGCTGCGGGTGCGCCATATCGCGCGCTGCCGGGCAACACGCTGCTCGAAATTGCCGCAGGCGCGACGCTGACTATCGAGCCGGGCGTGACGGTGCTGTTCGACGACAATGCGCGCTTGCGCGTAGCTGGCGTGCTCAAGGCTGAAGGCACCAGCGACCGCCCGATCACGCTGACGGCGGCGAGCCAGCAGTCTGGTAGCTGGCAGGGCATTGAAGTGTCAGGGGCGAACACCCGGCCCGCCGCGGCGATCATGCGCTACGTAACGGTCGAATACGGCGGCATCAAAACCACGAACGGCGCAAATATCTATGTTTCGCACGGCCAGCTATTGATGGAACACAGCATCGTCCGCAATGGCCCGGCCAACGGCATCATGCTCGGCCAGGACGGCGCGAACTCGAAGATTGAAACGACCCAATTCGATGACAACGCCAGCTACAGTGTGTACAACATCCAGCCCGAGCGCCCGGCGCTGGCCGCCAACAACTGGTGGGGCGCGGCCAACGGGCCGAGCGCCGACAACGGCTGCGCGAACGGTTCAGGCGGCAAAGTGAGCGCGGGTGTGGTCGTGACGCCGTACCTTTCAGGGCCGGATGCCGCGCCCGACGCGATCCCGGCCAGTGATGCGCGGCTGCTTTCGCTCACGCCGCAGCGCTGGTTCGCCGCCGCCGACGGTGTCACGCGGGTCTGGATCGAGATCACCTTGCGCGATGGCGCGGGCAATCCGCTGGCCGGGCGCACAGTGAAGCTGCAATCGAGCCTCGGCAAGATTGTCGATGGTGGTGTCACCGATGTGCAAGGCCACACCTTTGCCTACCTGACCTCGCAAAGCGCGGGCGACGCGACGATCAGCGCGCTGCTCGACCAGACGGCGAACTGCGAGTTTGCCCGCAGCGCCACCGCCACCGTCACCTTCACGCCCGACAGCGCTGACGACGAGCATGCGCCCAGCGTTGCTCCGTACATGAACGGCAATATCACCGCCGCCCCGCTGCCCCTGACGCGCGGCGTCCCGACGACGCTCTCGGCCACCGTTACCAATCCTGGCGACGCGGCGCTCAGCGTCGAGGGCAGCTTTGGCTACGCGCAGAGCGGCATCGGCCTGACCTTTGGGCCGCTCGGACAGCCGCAGCAGCTCACTATTGCGCCGCACAGCAGCGCGACTTTCAGCACGCTCTTTACGCCGCCGCTCGAAGGACATTACTGCTTTGTGTTCGACTATACCTACAATCTCGCCAACGCGACCCGCACGACGGCGACACCCATGGCGGCTGGCAGCGGCCACATGCAGATCAACCTGAACTTTTCGTCTAGTGCTGGCCGGTTCCCGCACTTTCTTGATGGTGTGAATCCCGGCCCGGAGCGCCCACCATGGCATCCTGACGAGGGGATCGATGCTTCGTTGTCGCACTTCTGGCGCAATCTGTTCAGCAACCTGAGTTTGACCGGCCAGAATTACCAGAACAACAACAGCAGTCCCCCGCTGAATCGCTGGTCCGACAGCCACCCGTTTGCCGCGCCGAAGCTGCGCGCCACCAATGTAGCTGCAACTGCAGCGACTGAACCCGATTATCGCCAGGTCAGCGCGCCACGGCAACTGAGCCTGCCGGCGCGACAGCCCGGCAACGGCGTGTCGGCGGCGCGCGCGGCTGCCGAGAATACCGGAACCGAGGCCATGGTCACGGCGCTGGTCAACCTGGAGGCGGCGACCACCGCTTCGCAGCGCTACCATAGCGCCATTGGCGCGAACGATCTGCAATGGGCATCAATCCAGGCATCCGCCGCCGACTTCTACGCGCGGGCGGCAGGGTCGGCTCTTAACGCCAGCGCCGATGCCATGGAGGCGTATGTCAATGTGCTTCACAGCGAGCAGATCGCCGCGCTGCCGATCAGCGTCGCAGACGTTCGCGCGTATCAGGAACGCTTGCGCGCGCAGGGTTTCAGCGCCGACGATCTGAGCGAGATGCGGCTGATTGGCATGGACGATGCGACGATCGAGGCCGAGCGTCAGGGAGTGATCGCGCTTGCGCCCGAGCGCATGGCCGGGGATGTGCTCGTTCGGCTCGGCCAGCTAGCCACAGCCTACCGTGGCATGGCGCTGGACCTGCGCGGCGGGGCGCACTTCGATGCGAGTCATTCGGCACAAACATCGACCACGGCGAACGCGGACGCTGGTTCATCCCAACGGCTTGCGCGGGCGGGCGAGATTCAGGAAACGATTCAGATCGGCAATCCGTTCGCCAGCGCCGCGACCATCGATCTGCATGTTCGCCCGATCGACCTGCCGCCCGACTGGATCGTGTCGCTGTCGTCCTCGTCGCTCACGCTCGCGCCGGGCGAGCAGCAGCCGGTGACGGTGACAATTGTGCCGGGAACCGCCATTCAGGGCAGCGTTGCGCAGGTTGCGGTCGAAGGCTACGCAGCCGACAAACTGATCGACGGGGTCGCCTTCAACGTTCCCGTGCCTGAGCAGCGCGCGTTCGAGAAGCCTTTCGCCGTTCACCTGCCGCTCATGGTCCGCTAAAAACACGCCCGCGAGAATCACGTCCGGCGGCCCACAACCCATGCGCATGAGTTGTGGACCGCTCCCTTTTATCCCGCACGGGCGCATTGGTAATCTTTAAGCGAGATGGCGTTTGCAGCCTTCTGGAGCGGCTCAAGAATGGCTTTCGTCACCAGTCCTTTCCATGGAAGATAGGGCAGCGCCCGCATCATCTGGGTGCGGGACCACACCTGCCAGCGCGATTCTGGCACCATCTCTTTGGCCATTTTCTGCCCGAGCGTCAGGTTCTGCGCAATATAATTCCGGATCTCCTCAGCGTAGCGAGCATACGCCACGCCGTGATCGCCCGCTGCTGCCATGAGTTCGCCAGCCAGAGCATACGCGCCGACCAGCGCCAGGCTGGTCCCTTGCCCCGACGCGGGCGATGGACAGTAGGCGGCATCGCCGACTATTGCCACCCGCCCGTTCGACCAGCGATCCATCTGAATCTGGCTCATTGAGTCGAAGTAAAAGTCAGGAGCATCCCACATGTATTCGAGCAAGCGAGGAATCTGCCATTGCTGCCCCGCAAAGGCATCAGCCAACAACTTCTTCTGCTGTGCAATGTTCAGCCGATCATAATCGAGCCGTGGCGCGGTGAAGGCGAGCAGCGCTCTTGCCTCGGTGTTCTGCCGCGCGCTGTACATGTTCGCCAGCCTGCCAGGCGCGTTGTAAAACAATTCCCAGCGATCAAGACCGAGATAATTCGGAACGGTGAAGATCGAAATATAGCAGCCGAGATAGCGGATGAAGCGCGCCTCGTCGCCAAATGCCAGCGCGCGCACGTTGGAATGCAGCCCATCAGCGCCCACAACGAGATCAAAGCGGCGTGATTGGCCGCGCGCAAAGGCGACATCCACACCATCCTCATGCTGCTCGATGGCAGCGATGGAGTCGCCGAAGATGTATTCAACATCGCTTTGCGTTGCGGCGTGCAGGATGCGAGCGAGATCTCCGCGCATGATTTCCACATCATCGCCATGCCGCCCCATGAAAAAATCGGCGCTCATCGTCGCAATCGGTTTATTGTCACGATTGACAAACGAAGTTCCGCGCATGTCGGTGCTTGCGCCCTTGACATCGACGAACATGCCCATGCGCTTCAACACGCCAACTGCCGCGCCGCGAATATCAACTTTGTAGCCGCCCGCGCGGAGTGCTGGCGCGCGTTCCACGACCGTGGGATGAAAGCCGTACTGGCGCAGCCAATAGGCCAAAGTCGGCCCGGCGATGCTTGCGCCGGAAATCAGAACAGTGCGATTCTGCATGTGCGTTCTCCTCATGATGCTTTCCTGAATAGCGCGATTTCAAATCGCCGCAATTCATACA
Source organism: Roseiflexaceae bacterium (assembly GCA_035765855.1). GTDB lineage: Bacteria > Chloroflexota > Chloroflexia > Chloroflexales > Roseiflexaceae > DASTWM01. The sequence goes on along the minus strand of DASTWM010000036.1, from coordinate 10,419 downwards.
GATGTATAATACATTTGTATAATATAGAATATTTACACAAATGTCAAGTACAAATGTATACATCGTGTGGTATAATCGTGCCATGGGACATCGAGAGGATTTACTTACTGGCGCAAAGCGCTGCTTATACGAACGCGGCTACGCGCATACCACCGCGCGCGATATTGTTGCGGCCTCTGGCACAAATCTGGCGTCGATTGGCTATCACTTTGGCTCTGTGGAAGCGTTGCTCAACGCGGCCATGATCCAGGCAATCGAAGAGTGGAGCGAGGCACTGAAACTGGCGTTAACTTCCAGTGCTGCCTCTACAAGCGTTGGAATGGAGCAATTCGAGGTGATATGGACGCGGATAATCGAATCGTTTGAAACCGACCGGCAGCTTTGGGTTGCAACGTTCGAAGCGCTGGTTCAGGCCGAGCGCTCGCCCGCTGTGCGCGCATTTCTGGCCGAGGCGCTGGATCAGGGGCGCATGGGGTTGGCGGAACTCTTCCAGGGCATCGATCCAACGTCTGATGAAGCACTGGCATGGAAAATCGGCTCGTTCTACCAGGCGCTGCTGACCGGCGTGTGGGTGCAGTGGCTGATTGACTCGGAACGCGCGCCGTCAGGCGCTGATATAGCGACCGCGCTGCGAGCGATTCAGGCAAGTTTTCATGCATCTGCATCGCCCGACACGAAAAGCGATTAAGCGAGGACTCGCTTCAATCGTACAAATCTCAGTCTTTCGGCGTAGTTGATCTCGCCGCCGCGCCGTGCTACACTTGCGGCAGAATGACGGCATCAGCACGGAAAGGGAACATCATGGCAGCAACAACTTACAATTTTGGGCTTCTCACTATTTCCGGTGAGCGCCCCATGTAAGTGCGCCTGGTGACGACAACGCAATCGTTTGCGGTGACGAACATGGCTGATCGCGTGGCAGGCGGCGTGTAATGTTGCATGCTGTTGCCCTGCGCGCCACAGCGGATAGACGATGAATCGGCGGGTGATACGCATCCCTGCCTTTTCGCCTGCTCCGTTGAACCTCTCATGTTCCTCGCGCAACGTTGGTAAACAATTGAAGTAAACGGCCCGGGTGCATCTCCGCCCCGTGGCCCTCTTTTTTTGAACGGCCATGGGAAGCTTGATCCCGTGGCCGTCGTGCATGTGGCCGCAGGGATTCCTGCGGTCGTTTTGTATTCGCGTACAAATAAGAATGGTGCCTATGAATTATGTGAACCTGGGAATCCTGGCGCATGTCGACGCCGGCAAAACCAGCCTGACCGAGCGGCTGCTCTTTTCCGCCGGTGTCATCGACGAGATCGGCAGCGTGGATGCTGGCAACACCCAGACCGATACCATGGCACTGGAGCGGCAACGCGGCATTACAATCAAATCCGCCGTTGTGTCGTTTGCCATCGGCAATGTCACCGTCAACCTGATTGACACGCCGGGACACCCGGATTTTATCGCCGAGGTCGAACGGGTGCTGAGCGTGCTCGACGGCGCAGTGCTGGTCGTCTCGGCGGTCGAGGGCGTGCAGGCCCAGACCCGCGTGTTGATGCGGGCGTTGCAGCGGCTGCGCATTCCCACGCTCCTGTTCATCAACAAGATCGACCGGCGTGGCGCGCAACCCGAACGCGTGCTGCAAAGCATTGCGGAGAAGCTAACGCCAGCGATTATGCCCATGGGAACGACCAGCGAGGTTGGCACCAGCGGCGCTTGTTTCACACCCTATGGTGCTGCCGACGCCGATTTCGCTGCTCAGCTGGTAGATCTGCTCGCCGATCATGACGACGGATTTCTTGCCGCCTACATCAACAACCAGGCGGACGTTTCATACTGCGAACTCCGCAGCAAACTTGCGGCGCAGACCAGACAGGCGCGCGTGCATCCCGTATTCTTTGGCTCGGCCATGACCGGCGCGGGCGTGGATGCGCTGATTGCAGGCATCAAGGCATTGCTGCCCGCCGCCGAAGGCGACGCGCATGGACCAGTTTCTGGCACGGTGTTCAAGATCGAACGCGGGCAAGCAGGGGAGAAAATTGTCTACGTGCGGATGTTTTCGGGAACCATTCGGGTACGAGACCGCGCGCGCTTCGGCCATGATAACGAGGGTCGCATCACCGCCATCAGCATGTTTGAGCATGGCACGGCTACGCCGAGCGCGTTGATTGCCGCCGGGCAGATCGGCAAGCTCTGGGGGCCTGGCACGATCCAGATCGGCGACACGATCGGCGTGGCGCGAGCGGCGGCGGAGCACCACGCGTTCGCGCCACCGACGCTGGAAACGATTATCGTTCCCCGCCATCCCGCCGACCGGGGTGCGCTCCACACTGCACTCGCGCAGTTGGCCGAGCAGGATCCGCTGATCAATATGCGCCGGGACGACCAACGGCAAGAACTGTTTGTATCGCTCTACGGCGAGGTGCAGAAAGAGGTTATCCAGGCGACGCTGGCGAACGATTTTGGCATCGCCGTCGATTTTCTCGAAACGACGACGATCTGCATCGAGCGGCCAATCGGCACCGGCATGGCCGTCGAAATGCTCGGCAAGGAGCCTAATCCATTTCTCGCAACGATGGGCTTACGGATCGAGCCAGCGCCGATCAATGCCGGTGTGCTCTTCCGGCTGGAGGCCAAGGTCGAAACGCTTCCGCTGTTTTTGTACAAAACCGTCGAGGAGTTTCAACGAGCAATCGAGGACACGGTGAACGAAACGTTGCGCCAGGGTCTCTACGGCTGGCAAGTCACCGATTGCATCGTCACCATGACGCAGTCCGGCTACGTGTCGCCGTCGAGCAGCGCGCGGGATTTCCGCCTGCTGACGCCGCTGGTGCTCATGACCGCGCTCCAGCAGGCCGGTACAGTCGCGTGCGCGCCGATGCACCGCTTCCATGTTGAAATCCCCGCCGATACGCTTGGAGCGATCTTACCGGCGCTGGCGCGGCTGCGCGCCGTTCCGCACACGCCAGTCATGCGCGATTCAGTATGCCTGCTGGAAGGTGATATTCCGGCGGCGCATGTCCATGCGTTGCAGCAGCAACTGCCAGGGCTGACGCGCGGCGAAGGTGTGCTGGAAAGCGCCTTCGACCACTACGAGCCGATCCGCGGGCCGGCCCCGACCCGGCCACGAACCGACTACAATCCGCTCAATCGCAAGGAATATCTGTTGCATATTGCGCGGCGGGTCTGACACGGAAGGAGCCATGCACGTATCAGCGCGTACAAAGTCGTGCCAAATTCAAATCCTCCATGCGCTTGTGCGCGCCGTGTATATTTTCCAGGAGCGCGTCAACATGCTCCGCTGGAGCATGTCCATAGTGGCGGCTAAGGCGTGCTGATGGTTGGCGGCGGTTGCGTTGAAGGAAGCTCAGATGATACTGAGTCCGGCTGCGTGGCCGCTGATCCAGCCAGCGGCACGCTCAGGGATTGGTTGGCACCCATCGCGATGTACGAGATCGGCTGACCGCCATACACCTCATGGTGGTCGCCATACGTCACGCCCGTCACAGGAATAACCGCGCTATTCACCGTTTTCAGCGTTATGCTCCTCCCCGGATAGAGGGTTGCCACAACGCCTGAGGCGTTATACGCCATGCGGTTGGCCATGCGCTCACCGACCTCGCGCTGAGTCAGATTCTGAATGGGGAGCGTGTACATCGCGCTATACTTGCTCAGCGTCGCCTCAACCAGATCACCCAGCAATGAGTGGACGCCGTCGTATGTTCCAAGGTTCGGCTGATGGAACATCAGCGGATCGATGTCCCACGTGAGCAGGTATTGCAACCAGCGATCAGACTCATGGTCCAGAATTTCGGCATAGGTGAGATTATGATCCCAGTAGCGCCGTGCACCATTCGCACAGGTGCCATCTGGCCCATAGTAACAGTTGTACTCCGACACCCATTCATCCGGCGTGCGCACGTTGTAGAACAGGCTGGTCGCGTGACGCGGTATGATGATCAGGCCGGGCAGGTCGGGGCTGGAAAAGCCAGTGTTTGGCGAAGGATTACTCCATTCCGGTCGTGAGGTATCAGCAATCAGATAGCGGATGCCGAAGTCGTAGGCTGCCTGCCTGAATGCCGCATTGTACAACCCGGAGATATCCGGCTGGACCATGGCTTCCTTTGTGTAGGAACTGAAACCACTCCTGCGGGCAAAGTCATCATTCAACTGGAGTTCGGTCGTAGCTTCGGCAGCAGTGATAGTGTCGAGGTTGACGTGGTGGAAGGTATGACTGATCCAGTTGAAACTTGCCTGATTTGCCAGCAGCACCGCAGTGAGCGAGTCAGGTGAATAAAGGCCGGAGCCGCCCGCGCCGACGAAGGGCAGCTCAAGTTTGAGGTCTGCGGCCACGGGAAAGCGTGCGCGCATGTCGTTCTGCCAGTTAATAAGCGCCGTCAGATCATCGCTGCTCATGCGGAAAGTGCGCCCGGTGGTGTCAAGGAGCGCGCCAGGTTCCCACATCATATTGCTGATTAACACATCATCTGGCTGGATATCCATGGCGACGTGACGCTCGCCCAGAAAGAGCCCGTCGGTGAGCCAGTTGATAAGTCCGTAGGATAGCAGCAGCGTGTGGAGCAGGTTGGGGTTGTTCTCCGCCAGCACCGCCAGATTCTCGCGCCCATTGTGAGAATGTTCGATCGCCGCAATGACATACGGGCTGCCGTTCGGGTTCGGTGCCGTCAGAAGTGGCGTGATGTTTGCGGTCGCGGATAGTGCAGCCGTCGCAAGATAGACGCGCGCATTCTTGATCAGAATCGGATTGCCGGGATTCAGGTACGGGAAGACCTGCTGCCCGGCGCTGGTCAGGTTAGCCTGGAGTGGTGCCAGACCCGTATCCTGGTAGCTTACATACTTCAGTCCATAGCTTTCGGGCCAACCGGGGTAGGTGTACGATGTGATCTGGCGGACACCGAACATGGCCTCGTACTGCCAGAGCGCCTGCCATTCATCGCTGGAAAATGCGCTTTCCCAGGTCTGTGTGGCGGCGTTGTAATACGTAAGAATGCTCGTGGTGAGGATGACGCCCTGGTAACATCCATGCGAGACGCCATCCCAGAGCAAATTCGACGTGAGCGTCATCTGGGTAGCGATCAGCACGTCGTACGGCACGCCGATCCGATCGAGCGTAGCGCTCAGTGCGAGATAATCGCTCTCCTTGCCGTCGGACGCGATTACCAGAATCTTCATGTCTCGCGGGTCGCGGGTGTGGTCGGCGACGCTCGCTGGTGGAGGCTGGGAGGCCAGAGCACCATCGGCGGCACCACAGGATTTCGGTACCGATGGTTGGCGGGATGAGTGATAGACAGCGCCCTCTGGCATGACAGTACCCTCTGCCGTCACAGTGCTTTCTCCCGTCACAGTGCTTTCTCCCATTTTGTATGGTTGGTTGGATGCACGAGATTGACCAGAAAGCGAGCTGATCGCAGCCGAACGCTGATCGGCACCGTGGCCGATCTCGCCGGAAGCGTTCGTCAGGATCGTCATTACAATAAACACAAGCGAGAGTGCTATGGTGATAATCAATTGCCATACGGATCGATTGGATGCCAGGTTCTGCATTGATGTACCTTTATCCTTCAGCCGCAGACACGGCTGGTCTCAGCCCATGGGCAGGCCGGCGCGCGGTGCGGGCATGCTGCACAGCGGCGATTTGCCTGACCTGTGCAGGAGCGCGCGGCGTGGCAGGCGCGACTATATCGGTGCGGCTCCCACGAGTCATCGCGAAGACCGCATGGAGCAGAGCTACGTATTCCGACGCGAGCGCGATGTTGCGGCGGCTCATCACCTTACGGGCAACCTCGACCATGCTATCGATCCGGTACTCGCCAAATATCTCGCCGCCCCAGGTGAACGGCGGGATGGTCTTCGGCGCGAAGTGGACGCCAAAGATATTTGATCCGGTGCCAATCACGGTGCCGCCGTTCAGGTGCAGCCCGATGCCCAGCTTGACATGGTCGGCCAGGAAGCAGCCCAGTTTCAGGGTGCCGCTATCAATCGGGCCAAGTCCTTCAAGGACCACCCGCACGGTGCCGTAGGTGTTCTTCAAATCGCTGTTGGTGGTCATGGCCCCAATGTTCACCCACTCACCGAGATACGAGTGGCCGAGAAAACCATCATGGTGTTTGTTGCTGTAGCCCTGAATAATGCTCGCCTCGACCTCGCCACCGATCCGGCAGATCGGCCCGATCGTGGTTTCCGCGCGGATGCGCGCGCCGGCAATCACGCTTCCGGCACCGATGACGGACGGCCCTTGAATGAGCGAGAACGGTTCGATGCGCGCGGCATCGATCACAATCGGACCATCACGCGCGTCGAGCACCAGCGGCCCCTCCAACCGCGCCTGCGGGTGCAGGTGGACCTGCGCCGGGTTATAGATGGCGACCGCCGGATGTTCAGGCGGGCGCTCGAATGCGGTCGCCCAGCCTGCGTCGGTTGGCAGCAGCGGAAGATCGCGCATAATCTGAGCGCTATTCGCGGTGATCAAATCCCATGGGTACGTCAACAACTGCGCGTCGAGCGCCACAACATGGCCGAAGCGCTCAAGCTCGCGCAGCGCCGGTGCGGCGCGCTGCTCCAGCAGGTCGAGCAGCACTCCGCTCATGAGAGCCGGCGATAGTCGCGCGCCGAGAATCGTGGCAGCGCCGCTCATGCCCGGCCCGCCGTCGGCGGTGTAGACGGTGCCGATCGGCGCGTCCAGCAAGTCGGGCAGCCATGCCAGGTCGCGCGCGCGCCCGTTCACCAGAATCAGCGGCGCGCTTGAACTGAGCAGCCCCAGCGGCCAGCGGCCAGTGCCGTAGACCGCCGCCAGATGCTCGCGGCAGATCGCAGACGGTTCGCAGCCCGACAGCGCAGCAATGCGTTCACGGAGCGTAAAGATGCCACAGCGCAGATCGAACACCGGGCGCGAATAGACCAGCGGCAGCAAGACGCGATAGCCCTCGTCTTCAAACAGAATCACCGTATGGTTCATGATCTATCCTTCCGTGCGATCTCGATGATTGCGGCTGCGAGCTTCTTATGATCATGGCGCAGAACCCGGACGATGCGATCTGCTCCAGAATGATATATGGTGGCTACCATGAGTCTTGCGAGTCAGGAACGCAGGGCGTGTAACGATACGCAGGGTTGGCCGGGCCAACCAGATCCAGGTCGCGCCGAGCCGAGTTCATATGCCAGACGTTGGCCGTTGCACAGTCTGGATCAACGTTGTATTCAATGTTCATGACGGCCTTGCCATTCGCCAGAAAGCTGTTCTTGAGCGAATCGCACTCGCTGTACTCCCAGCATTGTTCGTTCAGCGTCCAGTCGAAGTACGGCCAGAGCGTGGGGGCGGCGCTCGCGTTTCCCTTGAGGCCGACCGAGAGCCCAAGCTCATGCGCGAGCGCCGCGATCTGGATGTTGTAGGCATTGTTTTCCGCTAACGTGATCGGAAAGCCCGGATTGTTGCTCCACACTTCAGTTTCATCAGGCTCGACCGCATCGAAGCCTTTGTCTTTGCACCAATGCTGCATCCGATCCCGCATGATCGGGAGCAGAATCTCGGTCTGACGAATATCGAGCCAGTATGAACCGGGCCAGCCCTCATCCGGATTGCCGATCACCGATGGTGGAAAGCGGCTTGCGTCTGATCGGTAGGTTTCATACACGCCCGCATCCATGTAGCAGATCACCTTGACGTTCGGGCCAAGCGCATGCAACTGCGCCACTGTCTCCGCCGATGTTAGCTCGCCATCCAGATCATAGACGGTGACATTCGGCAGGACATCGCGCGTGTAGACAAACGTTTCGGACAACTGCCAATGCCAGTGCATGGGTGCGTCGGGCGTTGGCTTCCACCAGGTGGAGACTACCGGCGACGAGGCAGGCGTGCTGGACGCGCTGGGTGTAGCCGTCGGCAAGGCAGGCGTGCTGGACGCGCTGGGCGTAGCCGTTTCATCAGGCGGCATGTCGGGCGGCAATGATGCGACGAGGGGAAGGTACAAGTTGACTGATCCCGCCCGGAGCGCCGGTTCAGGAGCATGGCTGCCCGTTGCGGACTGCGCTGGAACGTTGTCGTGCGCGGCAACGCCGCTGCCGGTTGGCGATGCGCCAAGGGCCTGGGTCAGCAAGCCCTCCTGGCTGAAATTGATCGTACCAGACACAGCCAGCACCAGCACCAGCACCAGCAAAGCTAACACAAACCAGAAGGATTTTGCGCTCATGGCATCCCTCATCGTGCTAATCGCGCCAGCGATTTTGAATCGCCCGCCGAGCTGCTCACGCGGCGCATATAGTCCAGAAACCAGGTTGGCAGAGTCGTGTATTGGTCGGTGCTATAGTGCCAGCCGATTCCGCTTGCCCATGCCTCGCAGGTATCGCGCACTGCTGTCTCATAGTCGACGCAGTAACTGAAGTAGCGATTCGTGCCGGGCTCATTGCTGGAGTTGCCCATAAATCGTCTGGATGGGTAACGCCCATGCCATGGACACAACTCGTCCAGCATGCGCCAGTCGTGCTCAACCATCAGGATGTCGGTAACATCCATGATGGCCTCGCCCGACTGCGCGACGCCGGTGTTGACAATGACCGTTTTTCCACTGTTGCGAACCAGATCGTACAGTCGCCGGTAATATGGCGTGTACCGATCGTCGAGAAAGTTATATACCTGATCGAAGAAGATGCCATCAATCCCCCGCGCTACGTAGTCGCAGACCTCCGCCTCAACCGCCGCAAGCGGCCGATTGCCGTAGTTGGTGTCGATGTATGCAACGAGCGCCACCTGGGCGCCATGCAGCAGATCGCGCACCTGGGGGCTGAAGTTCGGGTACTTGGGCTCGAACGTATCGTAAAACCCGATCAGCATCTCTGGACGGGCGGCGGCGATTGCCGCCGCCTCTGGCCCCGGCCGTCCAGCCGCATCCGCGATCAGCCACCCGTAGTAGATAACATATCTGGCGGAGGTCGTATGAATCACGCCAGCGCCTCGACTTTTTCGGCGGCCATGCTCGTCACCACATCATGCAGAATATCGTTGAGCGTGCGCCGGGGTTGCCAGCCGATATAGTGGTAAATCTTCGAGATATCTGGCACGCGCCGCCGCATATCCTCAAAGCCTTTGGCGTACGCCTGCGCGTATGGAATGAAGACGATTCGATCCTCGTCCGGCATGATCGCCGCGCCATTGCCCAGCGCCAGCGCATGCGGCTGGCTGGCGCGATGCTTATCGGCGACCTGCAACACCCTGCGGGCCAGATCGACGATGGTGATCTCCTCGGTCGTACCCAGGTTGAACACCTGTCCGACTGCGTCCTCACGTGTCGAAAGGGCGATCAGCGCCTCGACCGCATCATGCACATGCAAAAAGCAGCGCGACTGCTGGCCGTCGCCGAACACAGTCAGTGGCTCACCGCGCAGCGCCTGCTCGACCAGGCGCGGGATGACCATGCCATAGTAGCCGGTCTGACGCGGGCCGACGGTGTTGAACAGCCGGAAGATCACGACCGGCAGATCCTTCTGGCGATGATAGGCCAGGCCAAGAAACTCATCGGTCATCTTCGAGGCCGCATAGCCCCAGCGACTGTGGCTGGTCGGCCCAAGCACACAATCGTCTGACTCGGCAAAGGGGATGCGGATGCCTTTTCCATACACCTCTGATGTGGACGCGATCAGAACTTTGGCGCGATAGCGCAGCGCCGCCTTGAGAATCGCCTCCGTCCCCATGACATTGGTCTCAATCGTGTGGACGGGATTTTCGACCACCAGCTTGACGCCAACCGCCGCCGCAAGATGAAAGATGATGTCACACTCGCTGACGAGCCGGTCGAGCACGACCTCGCTGATAATATTGTCGACGGCGAACTGAAAGCCGGGGCGATCGATCAGATGCTCGATATTTTCAAACCGCCCCGTAGACAAATTGTCGATGATCGTGACCTTGTGGCCCCGATCCAGCAGCGCCTCGGCCAGGTGGCTGCCGATAAAGCCCATACCACCGGTGATAACGTAGCGTAGGGATCCCGTTGATCGCTTGATCGTCTGCACGAATAGCCTCCATTCATATGCTGGTCAATCGGCGCGGATTAAAGGCGTACGATGCGGGCGCGCGGTGCCGCTATGTGGCGGGTTGCATTCCGCGTATCCATAATCAGGCGGCTATGCCTGGTCACCCACTCCCAGTCGTAGCTCGAATGCGCAGCGGTGATCACGACGCAATCGGCGCGATGAAGCATTTTTTCGTCGAGCGTCACCGAACTCATGGCGTGACCGTCCAGTCGCAACTGTGGCACATACGGGTCGTGGTACGCGATATTAGCGCCCTTTTCACTCAAAAGGTGCAGCAGGTCCAACGCAGGCGACTCGCGCATGTCGCCAACGTCGGCCTTGTACGAAACACCCAGGAGCAGCACGCGCGAACCCTTCAGCGCTTTCACCTCCGTATTCAGCGCATCG
>DASTWM010000035.1:0-2327 GCA_035765855.1 Roseiflexaceae bacterium | reverse complement strand
GGATCGAAGTGACTGACCAGCAGCGCGCCCGCCGCATGCGCCTTTTCCGCAATCGGCTTGAGATCATGGAGCGTGCCGAAGAAGTCGGGGCTTTGCACCAATACAGCGGCGGTAGAGTCGTCCACATGCGCCAGCACATCGTCCATCGTCGCGTCCAGTTGCTCATCGCCGACGATGCGAATACCCTCGCCTTGCAGCAGCGTGCGCAGCACCGCGCGGTACTGCGGATTGACACTCGGCGCGACGACGACCTTGCGGCGGTTGCGCAGCGAGGCCACCGCCATGATCGCCGCCTCGGCCAGCGCCGTAGCACCGTCGTAATGCGAGGCATTGGCGATGTCCATGCCAGACAGTGCGCAGATCAGGCTCTGATATTCGAAGATCGCCTGGAGCGTACCCTGGCTGACCTCCGGCTGGTAGGGCGTGTAGGCAGTGTAGAACTCCGAGCGCCGCAGAATGCTGTCAACCGCGCTCGGCACGAAGTGGTTGTACGCGCCCGCGCCGAGGAACATGCTTTGCTGCGTGGCGTCGGCGTTCTGGTTCGCCAATTTGGTTAATTCACGCCGTAGCTCGATCTCGGAGAGCGGCGGCGGCAGTTCGACCTGCGGAAAGCGCACGTCCTGCGGCACATCCTTGAACAGATCGGAAACGCTATCGACACCGATGACTTTGAGCATCTCGGCTCGTTCGGCGTCGGTGATGGAAATATAATGGGACACCTTAGCTCCATTGTAGATTGCAGATTACAAATTATAGATTGAGCAAAATAATCTGCAATCTACAGTCTGCAATCTGCAATAATTTAGTGTGCAATTGAATTAACATACTGCTCATACGCGCTGGCGTCGAGCAATTCATTTGATTCGGCGGTGACGCGCACCTTCAGCAGCCAGCCCGCGCCGTATGGATCGCTGTTCAGCAATTCCGGGCTGTCAATGACCTCCTGATTCGCCTCGATGATTTCGCCAGCGATCGGCATGTACAGGTCCGAGGCGGCCTTGACCGACTCGACCGCGCCGAAGATCGTGCCAGCATCGTAGCTCGCCCCGACCTCCGGCAGTTCGATGTACACGACGTCACCCAATGAATCCTGCGCGTAGTCACTGATGCCGATGGTCGCCTGATCGCCCTCAATGCGAACCCACTCATGCGACTTCGTATATTGTAGATCGGCAGGCGTGTTGAAAGCCATAAGTTCTGCTCCTTCACCAAGATTGCTGTGACGAAGAACGAAGGACAAAGGACGAATAACTCATGAGCATTCGTCTTTAATCGTCCGTCATGATCATGTCTGCTACCTTTTATAGCGCGGCTTGTAAAACGGCATCTTGACCACGCGCGCGCGCACTGGCCGGTCACGAACGACAACGTTGAACTCGCTGCCTTCCTTAGCTAGCTCGGTCGGCACATAGCCCATGCCGAGGTTCCTGCCAAGCGTCGGCGCTGGCATGCCGGTGGTGACAAAGCCGATCCGCTCGCCATCGAGGCTGCGAATCTCGTAGCCACCGCGCGCGATGCCGCGTTCGACTACCTCGAACCCCACCAATCTGCGCGCCACGCCCGTCTCCTTGATCTGCTGCAAGGCGTCGCACCCAACAAAATCGCCCTTGCCGAGTTTAACAACCCAGCCGAGTTTGGCCTCATACGGATTGATGTCGTCGTCAAGTTCATGGCCGTACAGCGCCAAACACGCCTCGAAGCGCAAGCTGTCGCGCGCGCCCAGGCCGCATGGCTTCAGCCCATCGTCCGCACCAAGCAGCAGCAATGAATCCCACAGTTCCTCGACATGCACATTGTCCACAAACAGCTCGAAGCCATCCTCGCCGGTGTAGCCGGTGCGCGCGATGATGCCGGGGATATGACCGAGCAGCATGCCGGTTGTGACGCCATGAAACGACAAGTTCACCACGTCGGCGTCGGTCGCTTTGGCAAGAATCGTTTCGGCATGCGGCCCCTGGAGCGCCAGCATGGCCGCTTCGTCCGAAATATTCGCCACGGACACGTCGAAGCGGCTGGCATGCTCCCGCATCCATGTAAAATCTTTGTCGGTGTTCGAGGCGTTCACAACCAGCAGGTAGCCATCCGGCAGATTGTACACAAAAATATCATCGATGATGCCGCCATTCGGGTGGCACAAGAGCGAATAATTCGCCTGGCCCTCGCCAATCGTGGCGATGTCCTGCGTCGCAATTGATTGCAAAAAGGCCAGCGCATCAGGCCCTTTCACTTCGACCTCGCCCATGTGGCTGATGTCGAACAGCCCGGCGGCGTTGCGCACGGCGTTGTGTTCGTCCACAATGCCGCTGTACTGCACGGGCATATCCCAC
>DASTWM010000034.1:0-10796 GCA_035765855.1 Roseiflexaceae bacterium | reverse complement strand
TCACACGCGACATCACCCGCAAGTGGACGATGCCGCCCCAAAACTGGGCCAGTATTCTCAACCAGCTTGCCATTCGGTTCGAGGGCCGTTTTCCCGCCTAATAGCAGTGGACGCCGTTTACACAGCCCTATTGACATACTCCTTCTGTTCGCTTCTAGCCGAGCATCCTCGTCTCATCGACAAGCACTATAAGAGCTGGGCATACCCTTTGAAAGTTCAGTACGAGCCAATGGCGGACCATCCTCTCGCCATTGACAAGGACTCTCCATTACTGGTCGGACTCGTCGTTGATCTGTCCAAATCGTCATTAGGTACTATGAGTAAGCTCCCAACCGCAAGTGGAATGTCGCCGCGGCGGATCAATGATGCGCTTAACCTGGTTGCGGAGAAGTCGATCGCATTCTGTAAGACCCCTGAGGCAGACGATGTCCTACCCTTACTCTCTCTCTTTGCTCTTGGTTATGGTTTTGGCAGTGTGCGCCGCACGTTTTCTTCCGTACTCAAACAGATAGGCGTTAGAGTTCGGGGACTTGTACCGGAACTTATACCAGCCGACCCCGTACGAGATTTATTTGCTGAGACTGCATCCAAAGAGTCCCTCCCGTTCACCCCAAACGTAGCTGACCTCAATGCTCATTGGGCAAATTACCGCCAGAGTGTCGAGGCACAGTTCATGGATGTGGGACTTGGTCAATCCATTCTGTATGACGCACTCCTAACAGCGCATGACCGAATACGTCGTGAATTAGCACAACCGTACTACAAGTACCCCATTTTGATTATTGTCAGCAATGGGAGCCTTGAGAATGCAAGTGAAGAGGACCTTGCTCGCATAGTGGGGGAACTAAGAAACCTAAATGTCCAAATCATTAGTTTATATGTTGGAGAAAAGACTATCACAAAGAACAAGTGTCTATACGCTACAAGTATGAACACGTGGCCGCGCGAAGCCTTGAGAATGTTTAAAATTGCCTCTAAGGCAGATTCGGAAATCGATTTATTAGCTTCAAGCCTGAGTATAGCCAAAGAAAAAGAATGGGAGATACCAGAAAATGCGCAACTATTCTTGCAGCTAAATCATAGTGGCATGCTTGAAGAGGTTGTCAACATCATACTCAATCCGATGAAGAGGATAGTGTCTCAGGATAGCAGTCATATATGAGCGAGGAGCACACAGCTCGAAAGCGAAAGAGGCCACGTCCGCTCCTTGTAGGAATTATTATTGATGCCTCCAGTTCAATGAGCCGCAACTGGAAAAACAAGCACGGTAAGAGTCTCCCAAAAATCGAAGTTATCCGGGATGCATTCAACGAGCAATTCACGAAGATCTCACTTCTACACAAATCTAACAGCGAAGATGTACCAAACGTTCATGTTTTTTGCTTGGGCATGGGATTTGTTCTACCTCAAACATTTGTTTCAGTACGAACTGAAGGAGGAAGGGAAGAAATAATTAAAGAAGGAAAACCAACAATTACAAGGTCAGATATCATCTGTGACCTCATCGCACTTAGTGAAATTATTCCAAGCCGTGCGCTGCTTGAACGTGTTCAGCTGAATCTAAACAAGCGTTGGGAACGATACTCTGGAACCATCATTGACCAAGCATCCATTAAGGATGATGTTTTCTTAGCACTACAATCCTATATTAGAGATACGCTTCGCCTTACCGCCACATCACGATTAGAGAAGGGGTGGAGGATATCACTTAAGCGTATACTCGAAAGTCCTTCTTTGGCACGATTAAAAGCTGTTCGTAATCTCGATACAGTGTTGGAAAAGGACATCCAACGATGGAGAGAGAAGATACTTTCCGACTCAGATACCGAAGCAGATAGATTTTTAAGCGATATCATCAAACATGCCAACGACATTTTTCAAACTAATCGAAAGCAATATACAGACTTTATTCTCGAGGCGGCCACAGACTTTGCAAAAAGCCAGTGTCATATAATTCTCAATTTACTTACTTTGGGATACGATCATACAAATGTTCTTAACTCTTTTGACGAAGTAAAAGCCCTGGAGCTTGCAAAGACCATTTACCAAAGATTAGATTCGGACGTTCGCAAAAGTATTGCTCTCGCCTGGAATCTAAACAAGGTCAATTTAATCATTGTTGAGAAAGGACTAGGTGGGTCTATAGATCACACACGAGTTAAACAACTAACCGAACAGTGTATACAAAAACATGGTTGGTCTATTCTTAAACCATTTGTGGAACAAGTAGTTACTGATCTTTTTGTGAAGAGCTTTGAAGAGCAAGCCAAACTGATGCTTCCGCGGTGGTTACAAATTGCCACACGTCGCGAGATCACACGACCTATTAGACAGATAGCCAATCTATTACCCGAAACCTCTGAAGAAACTGTTTACTCTAACGAATATATGTTTGGTTCAACTCCAATTGATGAGGCTCTTGAGCGTTCCACACATCGCTTTCTTGATAGAGCGAATAAGCCTAAGCAGAAGATATTGTTGATTATCTCGGACGGAGAATACGAGAGTAACAATCCAATATACCTTGCAAACATGCTCAAATCCACAGGCGTGACGATTGTATGCTGTTATATAGCAAGTAGGAATGTGGTCTCAGAACTCATGTCCAAATTTTCTTCTCGATGGCCACAGGGTGCGCAAACTTTGTTCAAGATGGCTTCCACAATCGAAGACAATCCAGATATAGCAACGCAGCTTGTGCGAAATGACATAGCTATACCAGATAAAGCAAAATTGCTCATTCAGGTTAATCACTCTGATATCTTGGGTAAGTTAGTTGATGCCTTGATGATTTCCGAACGAGCCGTGTAACTTCCTTGTCTGATATCACTACCGATCAGCGACCGAACAAGCGCATGCATCCGCGCCTGGCGGCTGAAGCCGTGGACTACCACAATCAAGGCCGCGATCTGAAGCTTGGTCGTTCACCCGTCCGATGAAACCTCCTGCCCATGTTTCCCCATTGCTCAGGCTTGTTTTGATATGTCTATGATTTCCATCAACTTGGCCCTGCCCGGCTACCTGCAAAAGGATGGAGATAGCACATGACTGACATTGACCTTGGACTGCTCCAGCATGGCCCCCATGCCCATCTGATCCGCGATATGGCTAGCGCGTGCGCTGCGGATGACAGCATTCAAGCCATCTGGGTTGGTGGCAGCCTTGCTGCTGGTCATGGTGACGCATATAGCGATGTTGACTTCCGCATTGTGGTCGAGCCTGGACAGGTCGACGGATGGACCAGCCCTGATTGAGAACGCTATCTGCCCATTCGTCCGTGCGGTGGTCTCTTGATGCGGTTTGGGGAGCAGGCGCTGCTGCATCATTTGGTTCTGGCAGACGGAACCATTGTCGATTTCTACGTCCAAGATACAACACAGCACAATCCTGAGCCGAATCTGGTCATCCTTGCCTGTCGCACAGCGGAGCTCAGAGCAACACTGGAAGGATTTGTGCAGCCTGCCGCCGCACTCGTTCGAGAGATTGATGGCGCAGTAGTCAGGCAGTTCCTGGTGGATTACTGGATCACGACGCACAAGCAAATAAAGGCGCTTGCCAGAAACTATGATCTTTCCCCGTTCGTTGGACTGTATTTCGAGCGGATGGCACTGTTGCGCGCCTGGTACATGCAAGCGGTTGGCAAAGATATCGATTCACGGGCAACACTGCACATGCTCGGGATATTGCACAAGGGACTGGAGGGCAAGCTCACTACGGATCAGCACGACATTCTTGGTCTGCCGTCACGAACACCGGAGGAAACGGCAACGGTTATCGAGGCCATATGCGCCGAGATGACTCGCGTCGGTCGTTGGCTTGGCGATCGGCATGCGTTTGCCTATCCGCACGAACTTGAGGATGTTGTACGGCGAGTGTGGGAGGAGCACAAGGAGACAGTGACAAGACGCTGAATTGAAACCGTGTTGACGAGCATGCTAACATGCGCATGCATCCGACCGCCTTCGTCGCGCAAGACTCCGGCAATTCTCGGCGTCCTGCATGCGCCCTCGGCGGCGGCTGATGGCCCGCACCGTTAGGCCGCTTTCCTACTTATCTCCTACACCGATCGAACATTATTGCTTCCGTACTCTCATGGTCCTTCATGGTATACTGAAAATACGATTAATAAGCTTGACCAGAAGGCTCGGTATAATGAAGGAGAACGTGAAGGCTTACTGAATATATCCAAGCCGCGATGCGTCAAGCAATCTATGAACTTCTCCCCGACGAAGAAGGTTTCTACGGCGAAATTCCAGTTTTATCCGGAGTTTAGGCTAACGCTTCAACACTTGAAGCGTGTCGGGATGAATTACAAAAGGCACTTGAAGGTTGGGTTGTGCTTGGATTACGGCTCGGTCACACGCTTCCAACTCTCGATGGTATCGATCTAATACGCCATTGATAGCGGAGCCAGCATAATAGTGTAGTACAGCCGCACCCGTGACGTAAAGACCTAAGAGCGCGTTTGGAAATTATTACTCAGATGCAGCAACCGTTTTCAATGCGCGTTTGTTGCGCTTATACGGACGTTCATATTGTTTGTTGGGTGCTAAACGCTTAAGCATACGCTGAATAGACGACCAGTAAATCCAGGCAGCGCTGTTAATGACATGTCGCTCATAGTCTTTGCTTACCCGACGACACCGATTGGCCCACGCGATCGAGCGTTCGACGACCCAACGGCGCGGTTGCACCTGAAACCCAACCTGATCATCGGCGCGCGTGACGATCTCAATCGTGATGCCCAGACGTTGGGCAACTTCATCCAAAAGCTCGCCGCGCTAACTGGCATCAGCCCATGCATAGTTCACGTCAGGACAGAGTTCCTGCACCTCATTCAAGACCGCTTCTGCCCCGTCACGGTCTTGAATGTTGGCCGCCTGAACTGCTACGACCAGCAGGTTGCCCTCAGTAGCAACGGCGAATTGCCGCTTACGCCCGTTCACCTTTTTTTCCCCATCAAAGCCGCGCTCGCCGCCGGCTTCGGTCGTCTTGACCGATTGGCTATCGAGCACCACCGCAGTAGGGTCAGGTGTGCGACCTTGGTGCCCGCGCACTTCACGCCGTAGTTGATCATGAATATCGAGCAGCGTGCCGTCTGCTGTCCATTTATCAAAGTAGTACCGTACCGTGCCAGAGGGTGGAAAATCGCTGGGCAGTAATCGCCACTGGCATCCCGTGCGTGCCTGATACATCAGCGCGTCAAGCACGCGCCGCAGATCGACCGTGCGCGGGCGTCCCGGCCCTTCGACAGGTGGAAAGCAGTCGGCAACCCGCTGCCATTGTTCATCAGTCAAATCGGTTGGATATGTCATTGCTATCTTGCGCAGCCTGCAAATGCTTTTGTAAATCAGCATGATAGCATTCTACCCATTGAATTTCCAAACGCGCTCTTAGCGTATCTTCAGCACCTGCTACGGTGCAATCTATGGAAACTCTTCCCGTCTTGGGATTGGTAACGTCTGTGATGCGCTGACCGGCGAAGAGTTTGGACAATAGAAAGCACCACGAAGATGTTTTCTCCGTGGCGCTCCTTTCTAAACAGGTGCTATCGTACTCGTCCTGCTCGCGCTTATACTGCCGTCCAGCCAGCATCAGCAGGAATAATTGCGCCATTGATGTAGCGGGATTCATCGGAAGCGAGAAACAGCGCGAGTGCGGCAATATCGGCTGATTCCAGCATGGCAGGGATGAGCGCGGCGAATGCTCCAGCGCGCCCGGCACCTGCCGCATCGATTCTTTCCGGCGTCATGGTCTCAGCAATATTGGTGTTGGTTCCGCCCGGACAAATAGCATTACAGCGAATGCCCTTGCCAGCATACATCCAAGCCGTGTTCCGCGTGAGTCCCACCAGCCCATGCTTGGCGGCAGTATAAGCGACGCCAGCCGCGCCGCCCCTGATCGCTGCGGTCGAGGCAATATTGATGATCGAACCGCTGCCTTGTGCAACCATGTGCGGCACCGCCTTGCGACAGGTAAACATTGGACCATCTAAGTTGATACTCATCACCCGCCGCCAGATGTCATCCGACAGCTCGCCAACCCCCTGCATGTAGTCCATCACACCAGCATTGTTACACAGGATATCAAGGCGACCATAGGTACTGAGCGCAAGGTCAATCAGGTGCTCGGCAGTTTCCTGATCCGCAATATTGCCCTGCGCGCCCGTGATCGTTCCACCATCAGCCTGAATGCGCGCAACCGCCGCATCGAGCCGCTGTGCATTCCAATCCCCTGCAATGACACGCGCGCCCTCGGCAGCAAATCGGGTTGCCATCGCAAGCCCCATACCGGACGCCGCGCCCGTGATCACCGCAACCTTGTCTTGCAGTCGCATTGTTGACTCCTTTTACTGTAGATCAAAGTTACACACTATACGTTGATTCTTTATCAGGATATACCTAAGTTGACAATTGCGGGGTTGCAGGTTCTTTACGTGGAAGTACAATGCGCCAACGAAACGTACAAATCTTCGATGAATTGAGAGGCTATGCTTATTGCTAATGGTTTTGAAGTAGCACACGCCTGCCGACAAAGTAAAGATCATCAGGCGTAACTTTTCACCCCCTGCTGCGGTATATCTATGATGTACTGTCGTAGGCGTCCGCGCCACCCTGATTGCCATAGGAAAAATCATGCTCGCCAAAGTGTACAGTTGCGCCATCGTCGGTCTGGAAGGCGTTCTGGTCGAAGTTGAAGTTGACATAGCGCAGGGCCTGCCCGCGTTTACCGTCGTCGGTCTGGGCGACACCGCCGTGCAGGAAAGCCGCGAGCGCGTCCGCTCCGCCGTGCGCAACAGCGGGCTTGCCTTTCCCATGAAGCGGCTGACCGTCAACCTCGCGCCCGCCGACATGCGCAAGGCTGGCCCGGCCTACGATTTGCCGATAGCGGTCGGGCTGCTGCTGGCCTCCGGGCAGGTCGTCGGCGATGTAACCGAGGCGATTTTCATTGGCGAGCTTGGTCTGGACGGCGCACTGCGGCATGCCGACGGCGTGCTGCCCATGGTGGCCGTGGCGCGCAACGCCGGCATGCAGACGGTCTATGTGCCGTATGAGGACGCGCCCGAGGCGGCGCTGGTCAGCGGCATGACGATTCTTCCGGTGCGGACGCTTGGCGACCTGGTGGCGCATCTGAACGGCGAGCGCGCCATGCAACCGTACCTGGCCGACGCTACGTTCGACGAACAGGAGGAGCCGTTCGCGACCGACTTCCAGGATGTGCGCGGGCAAGAACACGTCAAGCGCGCGCTGGAGGTGGCGGCAGCCGGCGGCCACAACCTGCTCATGACTGGCACGCCCGGCTCCGGCAAGACCATGATGGCGCGCGCGATGCTGTCGATCCTGCCACCGCTGACACTCGACGAGGCGCTGGATGTGACCAAAATCTACAGCGTGGCCGGGCAGCTACCCAAGGACACGCCACTCGTGCGGCAGCGGCCGTTCTGCGCGCCGCACCACACGACCTCGCTGGCCGGGCTGGTCGGCGGCGGCGCGGGCCGGATCAAGCCCGGCATGATCTCGATGGCGCACCGGGGCGTGCTGTTTCTTGACGAACTGCCAGAGTTCGGGCCGAAGCTGGAGGTGCTGCGCCAGCCGCTCGAAGACCGCGTGGTGACGCTCAGCCGGGCCAGCGGCAGCGTGACCTATCCGGCCTCGTTCATGCTGGTCGGCGCGGCCAACCCGTGCGTCTGCGGCTGGCATGGCGATGCCGAGCGGCAGTGTACATGCTCGGCGGGCGCGGTGGCGCGCTACCAGAAGCGGCTGTCCGGCCCGCTGCTCGATCGGATCGACATCCATGTGGACGTGCCGCGCGTGAATTATGACAAGCTCAGCTCTGAACGGCTGGGCGAATCGTCGGCCTCGATCCGCGAGCGCGTAATCGCCGCCCGCACCCGCCAGGCCGAGCGCTTTCGCGGCACGCGCTGCATGACCAACGCCGACATGGGCGCGTCGGAGATTCGCCTGCACTGCACGCTGGACGCCGCCGGGCAGAGCCTGATGAAAGCGGCCATGCGCCAGTTGCAGCTTTCGGCGCGCGGCTACCACCGCGTACTCAAGCTGGCCCGCACCGTCGCCGACCTGGCTGGCGCTGAGCAGATCGGCCCGGCGCATCTGGCCGAGGCGCTGCAATATCGCCCGCGTCGCGCAGAATAGGTGCCTTTACATGCAGCGGACGATCATTGCAACTTTATCGTCCGCTGCACGCGGGCGCTCTCACCGAATTGCCAGTGGCAGAAATGCCTTGAACGGCAGCGTGGATGGAACCGGCGTTGTGGTTGGAACCGGCGTTGTGGTTGGGCCGACGACCTGCGGCGCGCGCGAACTCCACGCCGGGCGGGCGGCATTGTGCGCCAGCAGCCGCATGTTCGAGCCGTCACGGTTGATCAGCCACAGGTCGGTCGGAGCATCCGTCGTAGCGGCCCGCTCGAACACAATTGTCTGGCCGTCGGGGGAAAAGCTGAAATGCCCGACGAATTCGCTGGTGAATTGAGTAATCTGCGTGAGTTGGCCGCTGGCGAAGTCATATTCATACAGGTTGCTGCTGGTCGTTTCAAAGTTTGGCACAGCAACCATGAAGCCCGAACCATCTGGCAGCCACTTGAGGTCGTAGATCACGCTATCGAACGTCACCAGCGGATCGCCGAGATTGTCCGAACCTTCGGTAGCACGGTAGATACTTTCGCCATTAAAGTCGTACGAGTCCAGGAGCACCTGATTTGCCATGGACGGCACCGGCGCGTACTCAACCAAACCTGGGAAGCCGGGGATCGCAGATGTATTCACCAGGAAATCGCCCAGCGCGCCGTCGGGTGGGTTTGCGGCCACCTTTTCGGGAATGGCACCACGCCCGAGCACGAAACCAACTTCACTGCCATCGCTGCGCCATGTCGGGCGATGCGCATCGAACGCATTTTCGTCAGCAGTCCCGCTGAACGAAAACGCGCCCGCGCTGACGGTTTTTCCCGCCTGAACATCGACGCCGTTTCCCGCATTGAGCCAGCGATACCCGCCAAACATACCAACAACAAACTGCAAGCGGTTGGGGCCAAAATCGGCCACATTGGCAAACGTCAGGTGGTATGTTCCACCTGCAAGCACCACTTGAGACTCGGGCGCGCCTGCCACATACACCAGGTACGGGCCACCGCTCGACGGCGCTTGCACGTCGACGGTGACAGTGCCTTTCGGGTAGGACGCGAACTGACTCACATCCGGGCCGTTGGTGAGCCGCCGTACGCCGCTGCCGTCCGGGCGCACGGCATAGATGTCACTCCCGTACAACGAGCGGTCAGCTTCGTAATCGCTATCGAAGGCAAGTTCAGTGGCATCGGGCTTCCATGCCAGCGATGGAATCCTGTCAGCGCCGCTGTCAGGCAGCGTCAGAATGGCATGATCGCCGCTGCCGTCCGGCTGGATGAGGTGAATCTCGTTGCTGGTGCCGCCATTCGAGCGCACGTACGCAATCGTCCCCTCGTCGGCAGCAGGTAGCGCCAGCGCCAGCCGCGGCCAGGCGACCATGAATGAACTCAGAAGCAAGAATCCGCACATCACCATTGTCATGACCGTTGTTATGCGTCCTCGCATGGCTCCAACCTCCTGTGATAATGCTACTCGTGCTGCTCGAAGCCAGACGTCACGCTGGCTTTGCGGGCGATAGTGGGCGAAAGGCGCATGATTGGCCTGCTCCGGCAGAAAGGCCAACCGTGTTCAAGCGTCGCATGTCACACAGAATGTTCCTCCCCAGAAGCAACAGCGATTTACTCCGCGTCGAACACAGCATCCACCTCCACATGGAAGCCATCGAGCAGCAGGGAAGTGGCCGCCGTGCCGCGCCGGAATACGCCATGCGCGACGTAGCGATTGTCGGCTAACGTCAGCACCGTGATCGTCTCATCCTCCGGATCGACGATCCAGTACTCTGGAATGCCCGCCTCGGCGTAATCGGCGCGCTTGGTCACCGTGTCGCGCTCGGGATTGTCCGGGCTTACGATCTCGACAACAAGGTCCGCGCCAAGCCAGAACGCGTCTTGATTACGCGGATCTTTGGCATTGCGCAGCAGGAGCAAATCTGGCTCGCGGAACTTGCCCGGGCGTACTTCCATACGGAGCGGTGCAAACAGAACCTTGCCGCCAGGTGGACGAATAAAGGTAACGAACAGTTCATACAAAAGCGCCAGTATGACTTGATGCTTGCGTGTTGGCATCGGTAATACCTCGATCTCGCCATCGGTGAATTCCACCAACCGTCGTAGGGAGTCAGTCATCTTCAGGTACTGCGCCTCGGTCCAGGTGCCCTGTAACGCCTCAGCATCAAGGGGTGTGCTGCCAATCGCAAGCGTGATCTGTTCTTGTGCAAGCACCTCAGCAGCCATCGTCGTTCTCCTTGTCAGGTTTGCCAATGCATGGGTCATTATACGGCGCAGCCCATCGCCCCGCAACAGCACGCATGGGAGTTGCATGCCGTTCGTGCCCGTGCTATCCTTCCTATGGTGGAATGTTGCGCTTTACGTGAAACTATGCTCGCACCTGTGTCAACTATCGTCAGTACCATCGATCGCTGTGCCGCGTGTGGCGCGCCGCTGACCGATGGCTATTATTATCTCCATGATCGCCCGGAGCGCTATTGCGCCAACTGCATCACCGGGCGGCCACGCTGCGACGGGTGCGCCGCGCCGGTCGGCAACGAGTACTGGACGCTCCACGATGGCCGGGTGATGTGCGCGCGCTGCCATGCGACGGCGATTTACGATCCGGCAGTGGCGCAGCAACTCTATGAGGAAACGATTGGCGCGGTCA
>DASTWM010000033.1:0-4489 GCA_035765855.1 Roseiflexaceae bacterium | reverse complement strand
CGGCACGCTCGCATGAAAGGCCAGCCCGCGCCGGTCGCCGGTCGCGCCACCCAGTCGGCTGCACGGCACCACCAGCGCATTGTCGCGCAGCCGTCCATCGCGCGAGTAGTTTTGGCAATTGCAGCCGTCGCACCACGCATCGCCGGGGTACGCCAGCGCGGGCGGCAGGTTGTGGTGCGCTGCGAGCGCGAACATACCTTGCTCATCCGAAAGAAACAGCCAGCCGGTATGCAGGTCAAGCAGTTCAACTACCAGCGGCAGCGTGCTCCAGAGCGTGTCATGCAGGTTCGCGCTGCGGTTCAGCGTTTCGGCTATCGCTTTGAGCACGCGCAAGGTGGTTAATTCATTGTAGCGGGTGGACATGGATATTCTGCTTTCCAGCGCTCGCTTGACGGTCGTGGCGCGATAGGGTATCGTTTTGCGCAATCTCCATTGTACGCCCAAAGGGAACTGCCGTGCAGCCTGACGCGCGATCAATCTCTATTGTCCCGATCTATGACGAACGCGTGCAGCGTGTCGCGTTCGCAAGCCATGCGCTTGGCGTCACCAAGCATTTCTACATCTACGTGCCGCCTGATCTCGTCGCCGGGCAGCGCGCGCCTGCTGTGTACCTGTTGCGCGGCCATGAACGTGAATGGGTCAACCCGCAGGAAGATAACACGCGCGGCGACACCAATATCATTGATGTGTATGAGCGGTTGCGGCAGGATGGGCAGGTCGCGCCGCTGATTCTGGTATTTCCCGGCATGTCGAGCGATGATAACCGCGTGCCAGGGTTGCTGGTCAACATGCGCGCGCCGGAACTCGCCGCGCACGCGCCGGGCGTCGGCAACGGCGAGTTCGAGACGTTTTTCTTTGACGAACTGCTGCCGTATGTGGACGCGCATTTTCCCACGCGGCCAGACGGACGGCGCGGCATCGCTGGTTTTTCGCTGGGTGGCGCGATGGCGATCATGGCGGCGGCGCAGCGACCTGATCTGTTTGCTACGGCAGGCGCGTACGACGGCACATTTTTGTACGCCGTGCAGCATGGCCGCGCCGTTCGCGCCCGCGACCGCGTAATCCACAATCCCATGTTCGATGCGGCGTTCGGCGTGCCGCGCGACATGGACTTCGTCGCACGGCACAGTCCAGCCAACCTCATCCTGCGCGGCGATGCGGCGGCGCTCAAACAGGTGACGTGGATGATCGCCTACGGGCCGCGCGACAAAGAGCCGTGGCATGCCAATTATTACCGTGGCGAGCATTTGTGCCGCTGTCTGCGGGCGCGCGGCATCAGCAACGCGCTTGCGGCGGCGGCGCTGCCCGGCGGCGACCACACCTGGCACACCGCCGACCGCTTCATGGAAATGACGCTCCCGATTCACAGCGCGGTGTTGAACAAGTAAACCACAAAGGCACAAAGGACACGGAGTTTATCATTTTATCTATGCCCTCTGCGCCTCTGCGGTGCAATTAACTAAGCTGCTGCTGTAGGAACTCGATCACGCGCTCGTTACGGAAGTAGCTGAAGTGATCAACATCAACTTTAAGCTGGCGTTCCGGCGCAAGGAAATGCGCTGCTTTGTCAATCGCATTCATGCTGCTGGTCGGCACGATCAGGTCGTTCGCCTCGTCAATGAACGCCTGGGTTGCCATGGCCTGCAACGCCTGCCGAAAGGCCGGTCGCTGCACGTTGAAAATGCTGAAGGCTGAGGAAACAGCCGCGTACTGCACGCGCCGCTGAAGCGCCCCGCGATCGGTGGCGCTGTCGGCCACAGCGTTCAATGCTTGCAAAAACGCGCTGTCATGGCGCATGGCTTCGATGCCCGCCAATGCAAAAATGCTTTGCGCGGCGGCCTTGAGCATGTATTCCAGCACTTTCGGCACCCAGATCGTCACGCCCGCGCTCATCGCCAGCCAGCTTGCCGCGGTCATGCCAATCGAGATCAGCCGGTCCCAGCGCTCGGGGTCGGCCAGCCGCGTGCCTTCATGCGGCGAGCCGTGGCTGATCAGGCGGCGCGGCGCAAACTTGGTCATGGGATCGACCAGTTCGATCAGGCTGCGCGACACCAGCCCGCCCCGGCTATGCGCGACGATATCGACCGCAAGCTGAAGATCATCCGGCACATGCGCCAACAGATCGAGCGCATTTTCGAGCGGCGTGTGGGTCACAGTCGGGTGGTCGTAGCTCAGCACCGTGTCGTACTGGCCCGCCAGCGTTTTGAGCAGCGGGCCGATACCGCTGCCGGCAGTGGAACTGCCAAAGCCATGCACGAACAGTAGTACGCGGTGCTGTTTGCCGGGCGGCAGCAGCGCCCGCCATGCCCCAAAGCCGTCGAGCGGCTCCAGTGCGTCACGCAGCACCAGCACGCGCGGCACTGGCTCGCTCTGTCGCACTGCCTGGAGCAGCGCCCGGTCAAGCGGGCTTTTCAATACGTGCAGCACGCGCGTGGCAACCAGATCGCCCACAAAGCCACCTGCGACATCACCCCAGCCCAGCGTCGAAGAAGACGGGCGCTCGTCGCCAGGCACCAGCGGCGTAACCGGAAAAGCGAGCGTGCGCGGCGCGCCGAGCGTGGCGGCGGCAGGCGCAAGGGTAGATGCGCGCGGCAGCGTCACGTCGTAAATGGCACCGTCGGGCGTTTGGATTTCCTGCAACAGCACGTACACCGCATCTTCGGCGGGCGTGTACGCGAGTTCGAGGGTGCTCGGCGCGTTTGGATCGCTCAGCACAGCGGCAGGCGCGCGCCGCACATCGAGCGTGATCGGCGGCTCGGCGGGCGTAAACACATCGAGCGGTACGGCAGGCGGTGTCGGCGGCGCGCCGAGCGTCGCGGCGGCAGGTGGCGCAACATGCGCAGCAACATTCCATTGATTCGAGGCGCGCAGCGTCAAGCGCGGCGTCAGCGGCGTGTTGTGTCCTGCATTATTGGGAAAAGGTGGTCGCATGGCAGCCTCTCAAGCAATTTCGAGACATGCCTAAAGGGGCCTGGTTGCCCAGACCCCCTTAGACAAGAGAAGAGAGGAGAAGGAGATATTGGAAGTATAACATACCTTTTGGGTATTGCAAGACCCAAAATAGCTCGTTTTGGCACGAATGATGCTATGTCTCATCCTTCCCCTCAAAGTAGCTAGCGAATATGGTACGCAAAGATCAGCAGGTGGTGAAGTTTGCCCTGACGATCCTGGGCGTGCTCGCTCAATTCGCCCTCAACGCGAAAGCCGAGCCGCTCGAAAATCGCTCGCCCGGCGACATGCTCGTCCAGCATTTCGGTAATAAGCTTGGTCACGCCCAGGTTTGGCGCGGTCTCAAAAATAGCCTGCGCCAACGCCGTCCCAACGCCTTTGCGCCGCCAGCCGCGCCGCACCACCAGCAAGATTTCGCCGACATGGCTCGACCAGCCGGGCAACCGCCGCACCACGCTATAGCCGACAATTTGTCCATCCGCTGTGGCAACGACCTGCCGCCAGTTCTCGGCGGCATGCGCGTTCACAAACCGCGTGATAATTTCGGGACTTTGCAAATTATCTTCAAAGTAGAGCGCATCATCTTCTGGAAGGTCACTGCCAAAGTCGAGCATCGCGTCACGGTCATTTTCGGCAAGTGGCCGCACAGTAACGGTGATGTCGTCTTTCAGCTTCAGGGTGCGTGGCTCCAGCGCAGATTGCGTCGTCATAGACTATATCTCCTGATCTTGGAAGCAGTTCACCGCATTATAGCATGGCAAGCCTGGGGCGAAAAATGTGCTGAACTGTTGCGCATGGTTAACATAACAGGTCGTAGCTACCACTACATCTCTCATTGTTGTCTCAGCCAGGCCGCCCGGCAGCATGCTGGCGGCTGGAGTATACTTAATGCCATCCGTTCATTAGTTATGTACAAACGTATAGGTGCCGATGCGTCGTTTGCTTTTTCTGTTGTTCGTCGTGTGTCTCCTTGCCGGAGCAAGCATGTACGTGCCTGCCGTGCGCAGCCGCGTGCGCTCGCTGGTGCGCCCCGAAGCTTCCGCGCCGATTACGCCGCTCGCGCTGGCTGCGCCGCCAACGCGCGCCGCATTGCCAATCTCAACCGCGATTCCGTCGCCCGCCGCGCCGCCAACTGCCATGCCGCCGACGCTTGCGGCAACTGGTAGCTCGCTGCCAAGTGCAACGCCTGCCCCAACGAATACGCCCGCGCCGACCGTCCCGCCCGCGCCGGTAATTGTCAATGGGCGCGTGTACGACGCTTACATTCCCGCCGCTACCAAGCAGAAACAAGCCTACCAGTATTCGTGCGAATTCGATGCCGCCTGGGTTATTCTGGAAACCTACGGCATCCATGTCAATGTTGACGATCTCGTGCCGATTATTGGCATGGATCGCAGCATCGAGCCGTATATCGAGGAAACGAAGAATGGCTTCGTCGTGCATGGCGGCGACATTTTGCATGCGTACTCCGGCGATTACACCCACAACTTCCTGGCGCGTTCGACCAGCACGGCCATGCGCAAAGTGTTCGAGCATTATG
>DASTWM010000032.1:0-5964 GCA_035765855.1 Roseiflexaceae bacterium | reverse complement strand
CAGCAGATCACCGTGCGCGATGGCAAAGGAAGTAAGGATCGGGTAACTATGCTTCCCAACAAGCTCGTCGATCCACTGCGCCGACAGTTGGCCCAGGCAAAGCTGCTCCATGATGATGATTTGGCCGCAGGGTTTGGTGCGGTTGATCTGCCGTATGCCCTGGCGCGCAAGTACCCCAACGCACCACGCGAGTGGGGGTGGCAGTATGTCTTTCCCGCCCACAAGCGATCACGTAATCCCCGCTCTGGTGTGGTAGGTCGGCATCATATCCACGAAAGCAGCATCCAGCGTGCGGTCAAAGCGGCCATCACACACGCAAAGAGTGCGAAAGGCGGCAGCTGTCACACATTCCGCCACAGTTTCGCTACCCACCTGCTGGAAGACGGCTACGACATCCGCACCGTGCAGGAGTTGCTCGGCCACAAAGATGTGAAAACCACAATGATTTATACGCATGTCCTCAATCGTGGCGGGCGCGGCGTCCGCAGCCCGCTCGACCGCTGAGCGACGATGAACGATAGACGATGGATGGAGCCTCACTGTGTCATCTTGTCACCGTGTCATCTTGTCACTCTCCCGGCGTGCGTGGCAGCGCCGTCAGGCCACCGTCCACCACCAGCGTCTGGCCGGTGATCCAGTCGGCTTCCGGCGAAACGAGGAAGCGCAGCGCCCCTGCGACATCGGTGGGATAGCCGACGCGGCCTGCCGGGTTCACCGCCGCCCAGTGCGCGGCATAGTCGGCGTCGCCCGCCAGGTTGCGTTCGTTGAGGATCGCGCCGATGCCCAGCGCGTTCACGGTGATGCGGTGCGGGCCAAGCTCGACCGCCAGCACGCGGGCCATGTGGCGCAGCCCGGCCTTGGTGATTCCGTAGGCTGACAGGCCCGCAAAGCCGCGCATGCCCGTCACCGACGAGGAAAACACGATCCGTCCGCCGTCGCCCTGCGCGATCATCTGCCGCGCCGCCGCCTGCGCGCCGAAGTATGAGCCTTTGAGGTTCAGGTTAACCACTGTGTCCCATGTCGTCTCGTCGGTTTCCAGAAACGGCGCTTCCATGGTCAGCCCGGCATTGGCGGCAAAGATGTCTACGCGACCGAAAGCTTCCACGGCGCGCGCCACGAGCGCATAGTTCGCGGCGACCGTACGCAGGTCGGCTTCGTAGGCCAGCGCTCGCCCGCCGCTCGCGGTAATCTGCTCCACGGTTGCGGCGACTCGCTCGGCCTCACCGTAGTGCGACGCGAGCACCGCCGCGCCCTCGGCGGCCAGCACCATGCACATGGCCGCGCCGATCTCGCGGTTCGCGCCGGTCACGATCGCGACTTTGTTTTGAAGTATTGTCATGGAGATGTTTCTTCAGGTCTGACAGGTTTCGAAAACCTGTCAGACCTGAAGTATTATCAGCTACTTCTGGAACGCCGCGTCAAACGCCACCGAGCTGGGCGGAAAGTCGCGCTGCTTGACCATGGCCGCGGCCTCGCGCGCGCCGAATTCGCGGTCCATGCCGCTGTCTTCCCACTCGACTGAGAGCGGGCCGTTATACCCGATCCGCGTCAGCGCGCGGAAGATCGTGTCCCAGTTGATGCCGCCATGGCCCGGCGAGACGAAATCCCAGCCGCGCTGCGGGCTGCCGAAATTGAGGTGCGAGCCGAGAATGCTGGTGCGCCCGTTCAGGTTGCGCACGCTCTCCTTGACATGCACATGATAAATCCGGTCGGCAAACGTCTCAATGAACAGCACCGGATCGACGAATTGGTGATGCAGATGGCTCGGATCGAAGTTCAGGCCGAACGCTTCACGGCGGCCAATCGCGTCGAGTGTCTTCTCGGTCGTCACGATGTCATAGGCGATCTCGGTCGGGTGAACTTCCAGGCCGAACTTCACGCCCACCTCGTCGAACACGTCCATGATCGGGTTCCACTGCTCGGCGAACGCGCGGTAGCCGGCTTCGATCAGGTCGTCGCTGGTCGGCGGAAAGAAGTACAGCATGTGCCAGATCGGCGAGCCGGTGAAGCCGTTGACCAACTTGACGCCAAACTTCGCGGCGGCCCGCGCGGTATTCTTCATCTCCTCGGCGGCGCGCTGCCGGACGCCCTCGGGCTTGCCGTCGCCCCACAGACGTGGCGGAAGAATGCCTTTATGGCGCTCGTCGATGATCGCATCAGAAACGGCCTGCCCGACGAGGTGATTGCTGATTGCGAAGTACTTGAGGCCGTACTTATCCAGCAGGTCGCGCTTCTCGCGCACGTAGCTGTCGCTCTCCAGCGCCTTATCGACTTCGAAATGATCGCCCCAGCAGGCCAACTCTACGCCGTCGTAGCCCATGTCCTTAATTTTGGGCAGCAAATCCTTCAACGGCATGTCGGCCCACTGGCCGGTAAACAATGTGACTGGTCGTGCCATGAAAATCCTCCGTAGAAATAGAGAACAAAGAACAAAGAAGTATAGAACAAACACCTGCAAATGTGACATGGTGAATACGCTTTGTTCTTTGTTCTTTGTTTACTTGTTCTGCCTATTCGTACTCCGGTTCCACCCAACTCTTGCTGCCCGCCGATTTCTCGACCGCGTCGAGGATGGCCTGGCAGCGCAGCCCGTCCTCAAACGTGGCGTGCGGGGCTTCGTTCTTAGCGATACCGTTCATGAGATCGTACACGCCGTGGGTGAACGTGTGCTCCCAGCCAATGATGTGTCCGCCCGGCCACCACGCGCTCATATACGGATGCACCGCGCCGTTACCGATCAGCACATTGTGAAAGCCGCGCACATCCTCTGAATCGTCGCTGAACAGCACGTTCAGTTCGTTCATGCGCTCCAGATTGAACACAATGCTGCCTTTCGAGCCGTTGATTTCGAAGGCGTTGTAGTTCGCGCGGCCATTGGCAAAGCGCGTGACCTCAAACGAGCCGACCGCGCCATTATCGAAGCGGGCCAGGAACAGCGCCGCGTCGTCCACCGTGACCTCGCCCATCTCCTTGCCGGCGGTCGCGCCCAGTCCTGCATCACTTGCCGCCAGCACGGGCCGCTGCTTGATGAACGTTTCGGTCATGCCCGTCAAGGATGTGATCTCGCCGACCAGCATGCGCGCCAGATCGACGATGTGCGCGCCCAGGTCGCCCAGCGTGCCGGAGCCAGCCTGGTCCTTCTGGAGCCGCCAGACCAGCGGGAAGTTGGGGTCCATGATCCAATCTTGCAGGTAGACGGCCCGCCAGTGATAAATCTTGCCGATCCGCCCTTCGTCAATCAACTGCTTGGCGAACTGTACCGCTGGCACGCGCCGGTAATTGAAGTTGACCATGCCGACCACGCCAGCCTTCTGCACCGCCGCCAGCATGTCCCTGGCTTCCTGCAGCGTGTTGGCCAGCGGCTTTTCGCAGAACACATGCTTGCCGTTCTCAGCCGCCGCAATCGCGATCGGCGCGTGCGTGTCGCCCGGCGTCGAAACATCCACCAGGCCAATGTCGTCGCGCGCGACCAGCTTCTTCCAGTCGGTTTCGGTGCTTTGCCAGCCAAACTGCGCCGCGAACTCCTTGACGGCCGCCTCGTCGCGCCCGCACACCGCCGTCAGTTCGGGCTTGAGCGCCACGTCGGGAAAAAAGGCCTGCACCTGACGGTAGCCATTCGAGTGCGCCCGGCCCATGAATTTGTAGCCAACCAATCCAACGCCAATTGTGTCTGCCATGCTCTCCTCCATGAAAGTTATGAACTATAAGTTTTGAGTTTTGAATATCGCAGCGAATATTTCTGGGTATTCAGTGAAATTAACTCATAACTCAAAACTCAGCACTCAAAACTTCTTACTCATAGTCCCCAATAACCGTTGTGAACTCGATCTGGTTGCCGAACGGATCGCGGCAGAAAAAGCGCGGGCGATTGCGAATCGGCGTGGTATCAGTGGGCGTATAACCGGCATCCACCAGCCGCTGGCGCAAACCGTCAACATCGTCGACATCCATGCAGAAGTGCTGGCCGGTGCGGGCGTTGGGTGACTTGTCGGCAAAGACATGCAGTTCGCCGTCGCCGACACGGAACCAAACCAGGTCGGATTGCTGGATAGAACCGGGAATCGTCTTTTCCTCAAGCCCCAACAGATCGCCGTAGAAGGCGCGGGCCTGATCGGCGCTTTCGTTTCCCGGCGGGCGCGGGATGCTGACGTGCTGAATACGTGGGCGTGTTGCCATGAGAAAGCCTGCCTTTACACTATTCATGAATCAAAGACGCGATGCGTGTACATGCAGCGAGTCAACGCTGCGCTGGATTGCAGGCGGGGAGTTGGGGCTGGCGTTGCGTCAACCGTTCGACTCCGCCGTCGAAAACAGTGCCATCGTGCATTGCCAAATTGCGATGAGATACGCGTGTGAACGTGCGGCTGGAACGCGATTTGTAAAGTTTACTGAGTATACATGAGCGCCTGGGAAGCGTCAAGCAGGAGCGGGCGTTGTGTGTCGCGGCGGCTTCGGTTATACTGCCTCAAGCACAGCAAGCATGAACAAGGAGCGTTGTATGCTCACAGCCTTTGTGATGATTCAGTGCGAGCCAGATCGCATTGTCGACATTGGTCAGTCCATCGCCAACACGCCGCATGTCGCCGAGGTGTACAGCGTCACTGGCGAGTATGACATCATCGCCGTGGTGCGTCTGCCAGAATATGATCTGCTGGCCGAGGTTGTGCCGCAAGCCCTGGCGCATACCAGCGGTATTTTGCGCACCAACACCGTACTGGCCTTCCGCCGCTTCTCCGCCAAGGATCTCGAGGCGGCATGGGACATTGGCGTCTCTTAAGAAGATATGAATTATGAGTTCTGAGTTTTGAATTATTAGCATTCTCGAACTCAGAACTCAAAACTCAGAATTCAGAACTCGTACTGAATGATGCACGTACAAGATCATGCCGTTCGCGCGCCGCTCGATCTGTTTCATCGCACGTACCACTCGTTGCTGCGCAGCACCGGCGAAATTCAGATTCAGGCGCTGGTCGAGCCGTACAGCACGTTCGATCCGAGCCTGCATGTCAATGTTCGTCCGGGCCTGCCCGATCTATCGGCGCTGACGTATACCTCGCTGCGGCTGCCGGCCTGCATCGACCGGGTGCGGCTGGTGCTGCTCGGCCAGTCGCATGAAGTATTCGCGCGCCATGGCTACGGCGATGTCGAACGCTGGCAGCCGGTCAGCGCGCCCGGTCGGCGGCGCAAGATGTTCTTCGACGGCGACGAAACGCTGGCGGTGCTGATCGCCAGTCCGTCCGACGTGGATGATATTATCCCCATGCTGGTGGCGTTCCAGATCGAGTGGAATAAAATCCATGCGCTGCTGGATGACCAGCGGCTGGTCGAGGCGCTGAAACACATGCGCGACGATCTGACGCTGTCGTTCGACGAGCAGGATGCGCTGCTCGCTCCGTTGGGCCTCCAGCGCGAAGACATTGCGCGGCTGCGCACGATCTGGGGCGCGGAAACGGCGGCGCGGTTCCAGCGCATGGCCGAGTGGCGCAAGCGCTTCGCCGTCCGCATGCTGGGCGGCTCGCTGATGGACTACGAGCGGGCGACCTTGCGCTGGTGGTTTCACATCGAGGATTCACTGCCACAGATGAGTTTCCGCGAGCGTCCCGTGTACTTCGTTTCCAGCAACACCCACAGCCTGGTCAATCTGTTTTCTGGCTTCGCGCTGCGCAATGCTGAAGAATTGCTCCAATTCATTCGCGCCAATAACCATGCTGGCCTGCTCAGCGAGTACGACAAAATTGTGGCCGAGCAAGTGCCGTCTTCGCTGGAAAACTTTTTCTACTACGTTCAGAAAAAGTATCAGGCCGAGCCGGAAAGCGCATCCTACTTCGCGCGCCGCGCGGCTGAAGAGCAGGAGCTTGGCGTCCACCGCGTCGGGAGCCGTTTCTACGTCGATGTGGACGTGCAGGTGATCGAGCTTGCCCGGCTTGACCCGGCCCGGCTCGACCCGCGTATTTGCATGGACGG
>DASTWM010000031.1:0-4247 GCA_035765855.1 Roseiflexaceae bacterium | reverse complement strand
CCGCGCAACGTGGCTCATCGGCATTTTGGCGATGCGAACGTTGCGGCCCCGCGCGCGCGCTTCCTGCTCGCTCATGCCGACGCGCCCAAGCTGCGGGTCGATGAACACGGTGTACGGCACCAGACGTCCTTCAATCGTGGCATGGCCGTTTTCAAGCAGATTCGTTTTCAGGACGCGGTAATCGTCGTAGGAGATGTGCGTGAAGGCCGGGCCGCCATGCACATCGCCGAGCGCGTAAATGCCCGATATGTTCGTTTCCAGCCGCTCGTTCACATGGATGTAGCCGCGCTTGTCAGTCTCGACGCCAGCCGCCCCAAGATTCAGACGTTCGGTGTTGGGCATGCGCCCGGCGGCGGTCAGCAGGTGCGAGCCAGTGAGCGTCCGCTCGCCGTCCGGCGTTTTCACGACGAGCTTGATTGCGCCGTCCGATTGCTCGACACGTGTGGCAGCGGTTTCCAGCAGCACCTCGATGCCGTCCTCGCGCAGAATCTTTGCCACTTCCTCGGCAATATCCTGATCTTCACGCGCCAGCAACTGCGTGCCGCGCTGCACGATCGTCACATTGCTGCCGAAGCGCCGGAACATCTGGCCGAACTCCAGCCCAACGTAGCCGCCGCCTAGCACCAGCAGATGCTCAGGCACAACGTCAAGCTCCATGATCGTCGTCGAATCAAGGAACGGCACGTCGTCGAGGCCCGGCAGCGACGGCACACCTGGTCGCTCGCCGGTGTTGATGAAGATCTTTGGCGCGCTGAGTTGCTGCGTGCCGCCATCGTTCAGCCGCACGTCGAGCGTGGTCGGGCTGGTGAAACTGGCCTCGCCGTCAATCAGATCAACGCCGGCTTGTTCGATTCGCCGCTCGCTGCCGCCCCGAAAACTTGCGACGATGTCGCGCTTGCGCTGGCGCACCTTGGTCATGTCGATTGAAACCGCTCCAGCATGGACGCCGTAATCTTCCGAGCGGCGCGCCATGTAGGCCGCCCGCGCGCTGGCAACCATGGTTTTGGTTGGCGTGCAGCCTTCGTTGATGCATGTGCCGCCAACATGCTCGCGCTCAACGAGCGCCGTTTTCCAGCCCGCCTGCGCCAGCGCGCCCGCCAACGGTCCGCCGCTCTGCCCCGCGCCAACGATAATGGCATCGTACGTTTTGGTAGCCATGAACATGCACTCCTTCGTTATGCCTCGCGTGACACGATAGGCAGAAAAGCATACAGCGTTATTGCCAAAATCTTACAAAGAACAAACGTTGTCACGAAGTTAGTGCCGCCAGCGCCGCCATGCCCACCAGAAGCCCAGCGATTCCAGCGGGCCGGTGATCAGGAACGCGGCCCACAGCAGCGATAAATTCGGCTGCACCAGCAAGATCCCCAGGTAGCCAAGCCCAACCGCCGCCCAGATGCTCACGCCTGTGATGAGCAGCGGCACATGGGTGTTGCCGGTGCCGCGCAGCGCGCCCGCATACACGAACGATGCCGCCCACAGCGGTTGGGTAAACGCCACAACACGAATTGCCGAAGCGCCAATCGCGATCATGTCAGGATCGCTGGTAAACAGGCGCATGAGGTGCGGCGCGAAAATGATAAAAGCGACACCAAGGCTGCCCATCCACACGATGGCCCAACGCAGCGCAATCGCCGTGACCGCGCGCGCCTCGTCCGGTCGCCGCGCCCCGATGCTCTGCCCGACCAGCGCTGTCGCCGCCAGGCCGAAGCCGATGCCCGGCAGAAACGAGAGCGACAAAATGTTGATCACGACCCGGTGCGCAGCCAGCGCCAGCGTCCCCAGGTGGGCCACAATCGGCGTCATGACCGCAAAGGCGGTAATGATGAATACCTCTTCCAGCGCCGCCGGGAAGCCAATTTTCAGCACCTGCCATGCCGTGCCGAGGTGCGGCCACCAGATGCCGTTGTCGCCAATCCGCACGCCATTGCGCCCGCGAAACAGGATTACCACCAGCAGCGCCGCGCCAAGCAGCCGCGACCCAAACGTGCCCCACGCGCTGCCGACCGGGCCGAGCGCCGGAAAGCCGAAATGGCCGTAAATCAGCCCGTATGCCAGACCGACATTCACGACATTTGCCAGCGCCGTGACAAACATGGGCGTGCGGCTGTCGCCTGCGCCGCGCAGCACGCCGCCAGCCAGCAGCATCACCGTGAGCGTCGCAATGGTGCCGAGCGTCACGTGCAGGTAATCGACTGCAACCTGCGCGACATCCGGCGTCATGCCGAACAGGTTAATGATCGGGCGCGTGAGCAGCAGGCCAAGCCCGGTTAATGGAATTGCAATAATAACCGACCATACAATCGACTGGCGCGCGTAGCTGCTGGCCATGCGCGGGTGTTCCGCGCCGATCGCCTGCGCCACCAGCACCGACGTGCCGACGGTCAGCGCACTGAGCGCCGCGATGATCACGAAGATCACCTGCAACGCCGCCCCGACGCCCGCCAGCGCCACCGCGCCCACACCGGCGACCAGAATCGTATCGACCACGCCGAGCAGCGTTTGGAGCAGATTTTCGCCAATCACCGGCGCGGCCAGCCCGATCACGCGGCGGCGCAGTTGTGTTGGCGACTCTATGGCTGCTTCAGGCACTCTCGTGCTGATCACCGCGGGCGTGTGCAGCGGGTCGAGTTCGTCGGCGTTGGGATGGATATCGACATTTTGCGACTGCGTTTCTGGAGATGCCATGCCCATCCTTCATACTGAACACTTTGACTGCCGACGCGCTACGACCGCGCTGTTTGCAACTCCAGCAGCTTCACACTGGCATACAGCGCATCAATATGCGGCGTCGGCACAGCAACCATGCGGCCAAGCTCGGCCACCGCGCCGACCAGCGCATCAATTTCAGTCACGCGGCCCGCCTCGATATCTTGCAGCATGGAAGTCTTGTGCGCGCCAACCTCCTGCGCGCCCTGAATGCGCTTCTCGATGCTGACTCCAAACGCGACGCCAAGCTGCTCGGCGATGGTCTGCGCCTCCGCCATCATGGCTGCCGCCAGGGCGCGCGTCGGCGGGAAGCGGCAGATATCCACCAGCGTGGCGCGTGTCACGGCGCTGATCGGGTTGAAAGCCAGATTGCCCCACAGCTTAATCCACATGTCAGCACGAATGTTGGTCCGCACCGGCGCGCGCAGCCCGGCTTTGGCAAAGGTCTGCGATAGCTGGCTGATGCGCTCAGTTTTGCTGCCGTCCAGTTCGCCCAGCGTGAAGCGATTCCCTTCGATGTGCCTGATCACGCTCGGCGCAACGATCTCCGCCGCCGGGTAGACCACGCAGCCAATCACTCGGTCTATTTCGATGTTCGCCTCAATGACGCCATCGGGATCGACCGCCTCGACGCGGCGGCCTTCCAGCGGCCCGCCATGCTTATGAAAATACCACCATGGAATGCCGTTCTGCGCGGTGACGACCATAGTTTGCGGCCCGTAGAGCGCCCGCATGTCGGCGGCAATGGGCGGCAACTGGTGAGCCTTCACCGCCACAACCACTGCGTCCTGCGGCCCGGCATCGGCCATGCTGCTGGTCGCCATGGCCGGCTGGGCAATTTCGCGCGTACCGTCGGCATTCTCCAAGATCAGTCCATGCTGCCGAATAGCTTCGAGGTGCGCCCCACGCGCGATCAGCGTGACCTGCTCGCCAGCCAGCGCCAGTCGCGCGCCCAGGTAGCCGCCAATCGCGCCCGCGCCGACGATGCAGATGTTCATCTATTCCTCCATTGTATATTGTACATTGCAGATTGCAGATTGCAGATTAGTAGCCGGAACGCACACGCCTTGGCGCTTCCATTGATTTGGCATGAAGGGTTTTAAGTGAGGCAACTATCATTGCTGTGATTTCGTCTGTTTCATGCATAAGAGCCGTGAGGCGCGCTTCTGGGACTACATCTGCTTCGACCAGGAGTTCTAACCAGTAAAGTGTTTCATCGGCCTCTTCAAGGACGATGTCGAGCTTCGCAATCATTGCTTCGATAGAACGTGCCCGGCATGCGGCACGATAATTGGCGCCAACCGATGTAGCAGAACGTAAGATTTGCCGCCCAATGACATCAGGTGTTTGTCCGCGCGGCAGCAGTTCGACCATGCGAATAACACGTAGCGCTAGCTGTTTCGTTCGTTGTTTGAACTGCTGTTCGTTCATGGCTTCTCCAATAATCAGTATGTTCGATACTGCTATTGTAGGAATGTACATGAACCAAACTATAACCATTCATTTCAATCTGCAATCTGCGATCTGCAATCTGCAAT
>DASTWM010000030.1:0-24482 GCA_035765855.1 Roseiflexaceae bacterium | reverse complement strand
TCGCGCGGCGTGAGCCATGGCACCATTGTTTCGCGCGGAATGACGAACCAGCGCTTGAACTGCGCGCGGTAGCTCGCCATGCTTTCCAGATAATTATCGACATCGTAGATCAGCGGCGTCTGGACGCAGCGCAGCCCATGTGAACGGATGCGCCGCGCGAGCTCATGATCGTCGTCGATGCGCTGCGCCATGCCGCTGAAGCCGCCGATCGTGTCGAACACGTCCCGCCGAAGCGCGAAGCAGTGGCCGGTGATTGTGAACGGCGCGGTCAGATAGGACAGCGGGACGTAGCTGAGCAGCGCGTTGGCGTTGACAAAGCCGCTCAGCAGGCTCGACGGCAGCGTGCGCCAGTTGGTGTAGCAGGCCAGCCCGAAAACTGCGCCCGCGCCGGGCTGCAACAGATGCGACACCAGCACGCGGAGCGCGTCGGGCCGCAGCGCAATGTCGTCATCCACGCAGCACAATATATCAGCCGTAGCATGCGGCAGCGCCGCCATGATCTTGTCGATTTTGGACGCGATCAGCCCATCGTCAGATGCGACCAGCAGCAGCGTGGCCTCCCAGTCTGGATGTGCGGCCATGAGCGATTGGCCGATCGCCTGCGAAACATCATCGGCGGCATCGCAGATCAGGATGTGCTTAACCAGCGCGGGGTAGCGCAGCGCAGCGCGGGTTGCCAACGTGCCGCGCAGGTCGTGGGCGGCGCGGCTGACGGGCTGGAGCAGGGCGACCGTGGGCCACTCCGGCGGTGGGGCGGGCGGCGGGCGGCGAAAGAAATGCGCGACTGCCGCCAGCTTCAGCAGGCGATCAACCGCAAACAGCAGCGCCATGCCAACGGCCAGCCGATCAGCCCATGTGCGTTGCATCATTTTGCGCTCCGATCTGGCGCGGTCATCATACGCGCAAAGCGCTGCCGCTCCAAACGCAGTATCGTTCGCATCGGCGCAGGTACCCAGTGATACAGACGCGCCGCAAACAGTTCGCCGCCGCGCCAGACGACCTCCGGCTTCCGCGCGAGGAGCGCCGCCACAATCCGCTCGCCAACAGCATCGGGCGCATGCAGCCGCGCAAACCGCGAGCGCGGCAACCCAACGGCCTCTGCCATGCCTTGCACCATGGCGGTGTCGGTCATCGGCGGGTAGGCCAGCAGCAGGTGGACGCCGAGCGGCTCCAATTCGTAGCGCAGCGCCGTGCCAAAGCCGCGCATGCCCATTTTGGTGCCGGAATACAGGCTGGCGAACGGCAGCGGCATGAAACTGGTCATACTGCCGACCAGCACCACAGCGCCCCCATTTGAAATCAGGTCGGGCAGTGCCAGGCGCGTGAGCAGCAGCGGCGCGGTCGTGTTCAGCGCCACCGCGCGCTCGATTGTGTCCGGCGTCTGCGCCATGAGCGCGCCGCCCGCCAGCCTGCCAGCGTTGTTGATCAGCAACGAAAGCGGGCCAAGCTCGCGGCGCACCTGCGCAAAGGTCGCCTCCAATTCGTCACGGTGGGTGAGATCGACAGGAAATGCCACCGCGCGGACGCCATGGCTGCGCGATTCCTCGGCGACCGCATGGAGCGGCTCCAATCGTCGCCCTAACAACGCCAGATTCACGCCGCGCCGCGCCAGCGCCAGCGCAATGCCGCGCCCGATGCCGCTGCCGCCGCCCGTCACCAGTGCAATCTGTTGCATATCGCTCCTAATAGGTCAGCGCCAGCGCGCCCAGCGTCAATCCCGCGCCGGTGCCGATCAGCACCACCCGGTCGCCGCGTGCAATCCGGCCCTGATCGACCGCCTCAGCCAGCGCAAGCGGAACGGAAGCGGCGATGCAGTTGCCGCGCTCGGCCAGATTGCTAAAGACTTGGGCCTCGCTGAAGCCCAGCCGCGTCCACAACTGCGCGATGCCATGGCGGCTGGATTGATGCGGCACCACAAGATCAACTTCGCTGTACTGCCAGCCCAGTTCTGCGAAAAATGTGTCCAGAAACGGCGCGATCAGGCGTGTCGCGCGGCGAAATACCATCGGCCCATCCATGTGAAACATATTCATCTCAGGCGTGGTCGCCGGATCGTTGGGATGGTGCAGAGTGCCGCCGCCGCGCACCGTGGTCAGGTCCGCGCCGCTGCTGTAGGTCGCGAACTGCGCGTGCCAGAGCGCACTCGGTTCGCCCGGCGCGGCGCAGGTGATCACCGCCGCTGCCGCTGCGTCGCCGAACAGCACGGCGCTTTCGCGCTCGGCGGGGTTGCGCGAAAAGCGCGCCATTTCGCTGCTGCACACCAGTGCGTTGCGATACACACCTGCGGCGACCATTTGCCCAACCATATGCAGCGCGACCATAAAGCTCAGGCAGGTTGCGTTCATGTCAAAGCACACGCTGTCGCCGTCCGGCGCGCCGATCTGGCGTTGAATCAGCGCCGCCGTGCAGGGAATCGTCTGCTGCGGCGCGCTCGACGCGCCAACGATCGCGTCCAGATCGGCAGGCGTCAGTCCAGCGTCGGCCAGCGCGCGCTCGGCAGCCACAACGGCCATGTCAACCACCGTTTCGCCGGTCACGTAGCGCCGTTCGTGAATGCCGGTGACCTGCGCGATCCAGCCGCGCGGAATGTCGAGCGTCGTTTCGAGTTCCGTGCTTGTCACGACACGCGCCGGAAGATAGGAGCCAAGACCGGCAATTTTCACAGGGATCATAAAGGCCGTCCTTTCGCAAGCATGGTTGTCAATATGTGGGCGGCGTGCTGCGCGCCATTTTCGCCATGGAGCCGCTGGCCGAGCGCGGCAGCACGATTGCGCATGGATTGATCACTGGTAGCAACCGTCATAGCTCGCGCCAATCGCGTGGCATCAAGCTGCGCGCGCGGAATCGGCTTTGGCCCGACGCCTAATCGCTCGACCTGCGCGCCCCAGAAGCGCTGATCGCCGAAGAACGGCACGACGACTGGCGGCAGACCGGCATGGAGCGCAGCCGCTGTGGTGCCCGCGCCGCCATGCGTGACCACCGCCGCCAGATGTGGAAATAGCCAGTCGTGCGGCACATCGTCGATAGCATGCACGCTTTCGGGCAAATTGGTTGTGTCCATGTCGCCCCAGCCGCGAAACAGAATGCCGCGCTGTCCGGCGCGCTCCAGCGCGTCGACCACCAGCGCCGTCACAGTTTGCGGGTCACGCCCGACGAGCATGCTGCCGAAGCCGACGTACACGGGCGGCGGACCGTCGGCCAGAAATGCGGCCAACGCAGCAGGCGGCTGCCATGTCGTCGCCCGATCCTGCCTCCAGTAGCCGGTAATCTGCTGGCGCGCGTCCCAATCAGCGGGTCGCGGCGCTACATGGGCGCTGTAGGCGTGCAGCACCAGCGGCGGCACCGCACGCGCCCACCGCCAGAGCGCCAGCGGCGACAGCGCCGGCAGGCCAAGCACCGCCCGGCGAGCGCGATTGAGCGCAGAGCGCAGCAATTGCCACAATCCATGCGCGCCAAACGCGTGCGTCAGCAGGTTGTACGCCGATCCGCCCGGCAGCCAGCCCGGTAGCGGCGGAAATGACATATCAGGAAAGGCGCGCGTTGCAGCAAACGGGTGCATGTGCGCCGGAACAAGCGGGATTCGCAGGCGCTCGGCAATGCTGACGCCGGGATACATGCCTAGCGACGACACCACCAGCACGTCGGCACCCTGCGCGGCACGCCAGCAATCGGCGACGATCTGCTCCACGAACGGCTCGACATGCTCCAGAAAGCGCTGCGCAAAGCCCAGCGGCAGCCGATGATTCGCAGCGTCAAGCGCATCATGCACCAGACCCGGATCCATTAACTCGCGGATGGAGCCGCCGATTGGCCGCCATGCGAGGCCCGCATCCGCGACGAGCGCCTGGTAATCCGCGGGCGCAGCGATGCAGGCTGTGTGGCCCTGCGCCACCAGCGCGCCGCCAAGCGCGACGAATGGCTGCACGTCGCCGCGCGAGCCGAGCGCGAGCATGGTTACGTGTGCCATACGTGCTGCGCGTACGCTTCAGGGCAATGGGTTGGCACGAGCGTTACGTCCGGGCAGGCGGCGCTGAACGCATGCAGCCGCTCAAGCGTGGCGCGCACCGCATCCATGTCGTCGACCACCAACGACGTAATCGGATGCGGCGGGCGCTGTTCGCGGATGCTGCGGCGCATCCACGCGCCATCGGCGACGAAGAACAGCGGCCGATTGTCTGTGCGAACAAGCATGCCAACCTGCCCGCGCGCGTGGCCCGGCAGCGGCACCAGCAATAGCGAGCCGTCGTCAAATAGATCATACGTTGGGCCGAGCGCCGGAAGTTCCGGGCCAGTCGGTTCGTCGAGCAGCCGGGCGCGGGTGGCGAAATCTTCCGGCATGAGCGCGGGAACGAACGCGCGCCGCAAGGCTTGCAGGCCACGCCGCGCCGCAACATCCTCGTACGCCGCGCGCGTGGCGATGAACTGCGCGTCGGGAAAGTCATGCAAACCGGCGATGTGATCAGCATGAAAGTGCGAGCAGATGATCCAGCGCATGTCGCGCGGCGTGATGCCAAAATCGCCGAGTTGATCGACCACGGCGCGGCTCGGCGTGATCCGCAGCGGCGTCGCCACGCGATACAGCCGAAACGGCCAGCCGCGCGTTACGTCAAGCAAGCGCGGCGCATAGCCGGTGTCCCACAGTAGCCAGCCATGCGTTGGATGCTGCAACAGCGCCACCAGCGAATGACATTCGATTGTTCGGCGCGCGCCGCCACGCACCAGATGATGCTCGGAAGCCAGACAGTAGCCCGTATCAAGCACATGACAGCGAACTGTGGGGAACGTGATGGTCATGCGTTTGCCGACAGGTCATTCATGAGCGCGCCAATCGTTCGTTCTACGCCTTCGGCCACCGAGATCAGCGGCTGATAGCCGAGATCACGCTTGGCACGGCGGATGTCGTAGGTCTGGGTGCGCGCCAGAATCAGCGCGGTATAGCGGGTGAGCAGCGGCTCGCGACCAGTGAAGCGCGCGCGCCACTCCATCAACGTCGCCGCAAAAAGCGCGCCCCGCAACGAGACGCGCCGCAGCCGGGTTGGCAAATCGAGCCGCCGCAGCACAGTAGCGATCACATCCCACAGCCGCACATGTTCATCGTTCGTAATCATGTACGTCTTGCCACGCGCGGCATCGCTGGAAAGCGCCAGCATGCAGGCATGGGCAACATTTTCGACATACGTAAGATCGATCAGATTCGAGCCATCGCCGATCTGCGGCAGCCGCCCGGCGTGCGCGGCGGCGATCAGGCGCGGCAGCAGCGCGCGGTCGCCCGGGCCAAAGATCGCCTTGGGGCGCAGAATGACGGCTTGGAGATCGGTCGCGGCGTTGACCACATCCTCGCTCAACTTTTTGGAGAGCGAATACAGTGACGTGAAGCGTGGCGGATAGGGCGCGTCCTCCTGGAGGTTCCGATGATCGCCGCCGGTGAAGATCACGCTCGGCGACGAGATAGCCACCAGCCGCCGAATGTTGTGGCGACGGCAGCCGTCTACAACGGCGGCGGTGCCGCGCAC
The DNA here is from genome assembly GCA_035765855.1 of Roseiflexaceae bacterium. Taxonomy (GTDB): domain Bacteria; phylum Chloroflexota; class Chloroflexia; order Chloroflexales; family Roseiflexaceae; genus DASTWM01. Next base: position 18,969 of record DASTWM010000030.1, on the reverse strand, counting down.
ATTGGTGGTGTAGAAGGCATCCCACGGCCCCCACGGCGCGGAAAGCGCCCCAGCATGGCAGACCGCATCCATGCCCGCACAGGCCCGCACGACCGCTGCATGATCGCGCAGATCGGCCACAACCGGCGTCGCGCCTGCCGCAACAAGATGCTGCGCTGACGTCATATCGCGGCCCATGAGAAAGGGATGATCGCCACGCGCGAGCAGGGCGCTGACAAGATGCTGACCGAGAAAGCCGGTGCCACCGGTGACGAGCACATGCATAACGAAATCGTATGGTTCAGAAGCGCAGCAGCGCGTTCGTCAGAAAATCAGTGTCACCGTCCGCATTGCGCCAGATGAGCACGTACAAAATGATTATAGCATAATGCGTCATACGAAGACGCTACGTTTGCTCGCCTGATTCGTGGAGGCGCGCAAGCATGGCGTGAATCTCTGGCCCCAGCCGCCGTAACTCCTCCTTATGCACCGCAGTAAGCTGCTCAAGCAATGCTTCGCCTCGGCGGGTCAGCGCGAGAAAGACCTGGCGGCGGTCGTCAGGATTCGCTTCGCGCATTGCGAAGCCATTCGCAACCAGGCGGCTCGCCAGCCCCACGGCGCTATGATGTTTAATCTGCAACCGCTCGGCCAGTTCGCTAATCGTTATTTTGTCGCGCTCCGGGAAGCCCTTGATCGCCAGCAACGCCTGGTGCTGCTGCGGCTCGATGCCGGCAGCACGCGCCGACGCTTCACTGAAATGCAGAAACTGGCGCAACGCGTAGCGAAAGTCGGCCAGAAGCTGATATTCCGCTTTGTTTAATCGCGTAGTCATGGCACACATCTTCCTGTTGCCTCCAACAATTGTTCGCTGTCATTACCACGAGTTACGCCGTGGTGTTGATTCCAGGCGCTACGCACGGCTGTTGTGCCTGCGGCAGTAAGGAACGTTGCTGCCGCAGGCGCATGAATCTGCATCAGCGCAGTATCCGCATCTGACCGCGTAAGTCGTGCCATCATAGCCAGATCAGGTTACTTCATGTTGAAGAATATCGCAATACGATATATAATAACGGATCGGATGCTGATCGAATACAGTGCGAAGATGGGCTGCTGGTTAGTATCGGGGCATGGCGCGGCGTCGTCACTTGTGGCATACAGGTGCCACAGGCGAAGCGCCGCGATATACGTATATATGTATTAACTATGACAGAGGAAGGGCATGAGCGCGAACGGCGAAGCAATTGCTAAATACGATCGGCTGGCAGACTTTACACGCGACATCCGTATTCTAATCCTGACCCTGATGGCGCTGGTTATCGGCGTCGTCAGCGCGGTGATCGCGTACATCCTGGTGAAATTAATTGCGCTGGTTACGAACCTGGCATTCTTTCAGCAGCTTTCCTTCGCGGATAGCTCGCCGGTGAACAATACGCTCAGTTTCTGGGTGATTATTGTGCCAGCAATCGGCGGGTTAATTATCGGACTGATGGCGCGCTACGGGTCGGAGCGCATTCGCGGCCACGGCATTCCCGAGGCGATCGAGGCGATCCTGATCGGGCGCAGCCGCATGTTGCCGAAGGTCGCGGTGCTGAAGCCGCTCTCGTCGGCAATTTCAATCGGAACCGGCGGCCCGTTTGGCGCGGAAGGGCCGATCATCATGACCGGCGGCGCGTTTGGTTCGCTGTTTGCCCAGTTGTTTCACCTTTCAGCAGCCGAGCGCAAGACGCTGCTGGTTGCGGGCGCATCCGGCGGCATGGCGGCCATTTTCGCCGCGCCGGTCGCGGCGGTGCTGCTCGCGGTCGAACTGCTGCTGTTCGAGTGGCGGCCACGCTCGTTCATTCCGGTCGCTGTCGCGTCGGTGGCGGCCAGCATCATGCGCGTGCCGCTGCTGGGCCTTGGACCAATTTTTCCGGTGCCATTGCACCCCGAGCTGCCGGCAAGCGTGATGGCCATCGCGCTTGCCATAGGGATTGCCGCTGGCCTCGGCTCAGTTGTGCTGACTCTGCTGGTGTATGCGTTCGAGGATCTGTTTCATAAGCTGCCGTTTCACTGGATGTGGTGGCCGGCAATCGGCGGCGTGGCGGTCGGTATTGGCGGGTTGATTGATCCACGCGTGCTTGGCGTTGGCTACGGCGTTATTCATGATCTGCTGCTTGGCCGGGAACTTGGCGGGCTGCTGCTCAGCCTGCTGATCGTCAAGGCGCTGGTCTGGGCGGTCGCGCTCGGCTCTGGCACGTCGGGCGGCGTGCTTGCGCCGTTGCTGATCATTGGCGGCGCGCTGGGCGCAGTCGAGGCGAACTGGCTATCGCTCAGCGATCCGGGGCTGTGGGCCATGGTCAGCATGGCCGCGATGATGGGCGGCACCATGCGTTCGCCGTTGACGGCTATGATCTTCGCGCTTGAACTGACCCACGACTTCAACGTGCTGCCCGCGCTGCTGATCGGCAGCGTCGCGGCGCATACCGTCACCGTGCTGCTCATGCGGCGCTCGATCCTGACAGAAAAGGTCGCCCGCCGTGGCTACCACCTCACGCGCGAGTACAGCGTCGATCCCTTCACCATGGTGCGCGTGGGTGAAATTATGGATACTGACCAGTTCACAATTCCAGATACGATGAGCATCGCGGACCTTTCTACCCGCATCGCCCATGGTGATCCCGAAATAACGCGCCACCAGGCGATCCCGATTGTCGACGATCAGAATCGGCTGGTCGGAATCATTACGCGCGGCGATGTGTTCCGCGCCCTCGGCCAGGATCCAGGCGGGAGCATGACTGTGCTGGAAGCGGGCAGCAAACGGCTGCTTGTCACCTTTCCCGATTCGCTGGTTGACGATGCGCTCACGACGATGCTGCGCAACAACGTTGGGCGGCTGCCGGTGGTGAGCCGCGAGGATCCGTCGCACCTGGTCGGCTACCTGGGACGCGCCACGATTCTCGCGGCACGGCTGCGGCGACTTGACGAGGAGCAAGAGCGTGAGCCGGGCTGGCTGCAGGGCGGGTTGCTTCTTCGGTCCGCAGATAGCGCACAGAAACCTGAGTAACCCGCGCAACGTTGCCTAAATTACTCATCGCCGCCAGTGTCGCTGTTGGGCCGCGCTGGCGGCGTTCACGTTCCTGTGTCAGATCAGCGAGACAAACGAACCAGTGTGTTATAACGGCACATGCATCGGACGCGTGCCGCTTGCGTCCGTAACAATACTGATCGCTCTTGCCGCCACCGTGCTGCATCCAATCCTCATGGACCATTCAGATACAACTTCAGCCGCATGAATCTTCGTCCCATGATGGTATACAATGGACAGCGCCGCCCGCACATGGCTGCGGGCGGCCTTTGTGTGTGTTCATTCATGAGAAAACCGCTTACCAGGGACAACAACCATGAAAACGAGAAAAGATCTAAAACGGGAATACCACGAACGCAAGCAACGCGCCGGTGTCTTCCAGATAAAAAATATGGTGAACGGCAAAATACTGCTCGGCAGCAGCCTGAATCTGGACGGGCCGCTCAACAGCCACAAGTTCATGCTCTCGATCGGCAGCCACCGCAACAAAGCGCTCCAGGCCGATTGGAACACCTATGGAGCCGACGCGTTCGTGTTCGAGATACTGGAAGAAGTGCGCGTTACCGACGATCCGCACTTCAAACCCAGCGATGAATTGACTTTGCTGGAGCAGATTTGGCTTGAGCAACTGCAACCGTTTGGCGAGCGCGGCTATAACATGGACGATCATATCCGTCAGGCATAGCTGAGTCTGCAATACAGCGCGCAGATCATGTCGTCATGCTATACTGCTGCCGAGAAAAGCTAAAGATGCAAGGAGCAGACGATGTTATACATGCTTGATCCTGGCGCGCTGCCATGGCCCGCCCGCGCCGCGATCATCGGTGCCGGAACCATGGGGCTCGGCGTGGCGGAAAGTTGGATCGCGGCTGGCGTGCAGGTCACGCTGATCGACATGTCGCCCGCACACACGCAGCGCGCGCATGAACAACTCGCCCGGCGCGTGCAGGGCCATGTGGATGCAGGCATTGTCGAGCGGGGGCTGCTGGCGCGCGTGCAACATCTGTCGCGCGCCGACAGCGTTGCCGAGGCCGTTGCTGACGCTGATCTGGTGTTTGAAGCCGTGTCCGAGCGCTTCGAGATCAAGCGCGAGGTGCTGACCGCAATCGAAGCGTCCGCGCCCGCCGAGGCGGTGATCGCCTCGAACACTTCGTCGCTGCCGATCGACGATCTGGCGGCACTATTGCAGCGCCCGCAGCGCTTCATGGGCATGCATTGGTTCAACCCGCCGGAGTGGACGCCCGGCATCGAGGTCATTCCCGCGCGCGTCACCGATCCGCAGCATGTTGAACGCGTCCGAGCTTTTCTCCTGAAGATCGGTAAACGTCCGATTGTGGTCGGCAGCGGCCCGGGATTCGTCGCCAACCGGATTCAGATGGCGCTCTTCCGCGAGGCGCTGGCATGCGTCGAGGACGGCCTCGCCTCGCCCGCGGAAGTTGACGAGGTGGTGCGCAGTTGCTTTGGCTTTCGGCTGCCGTTCTTCGGCCCATTCCAGATCGCCGATATGGCCGGGCTGGATGTGTATCGCCAGGTCTTCGGCATTCTGGAGGATGGCTTAGGCGAGCGGTTCCACCCGCCGGAAGCGCTGGATGCCGAGGTAGCGCAGGGTCACTACGGCACGAAAACGGGCGAAGGCTTTTTTTCGTATACGCCTGAAGAGCGCGAGCGCATGCTGATCGAGCGCGACCGCCGCTACGATGCCCTGCGAACGTTGTTAGAGCAATTACGGTAAGAGCCATGCCGATGTGCAGGCGATGAAAGCGGCGGCACCACGCCCGATTGGAATCTTCGAACTGGTGCCGCCGCAATAACATTGGCCGTATGTGTCTTTAATCTCATGCACGCGCTGTGCTTGATGATGTATGCCGTAAAAGCGGCACCACCTCCTGCATGAACAGTTCAATGCCCGCAGGATTGGGAAAGTCCAGCAGGCGCACGATCAAGTATTCCACGCCGAGATCGATGAATGCCTGAAGCTGTTCCGCGACCTGCGCGGGCGTACCCATGATCGTATTGTTGCTGTACGGTGATGCCGCCGCGATGCGCGCGGCTTCCGCTTCGGTTTCCGCCACGGCAATCGCATCCGCCGACCACGTCTTGACGATCTCATCGTAATTGCGCCCGACCGCCGCGCAGTGCTGGCGCAGCACGTCGAGCTTGTGGGCGTAATTGTCGAGCGTTCCGCCGGAGATGTTCCACCAATCGGCGTACTTCGCCACGACCCGCAACGTCAGTTGTTCGCCGCCGCCACCGATCAGCAGCGGTGGAATGGGATCAGGGCGCGGTTCGCAGTAGGCGTTGTCGATGCGGTAATACTGGCCCTCGAAGCTCGCGGGTGCCTCGGTCCAGAGCTTTTTCACGATCTGAATGGTTTCCTCCAGTTGGGCGATGCGCACCGACGGCTTCGGAAAGTCGAAGTTATAGGCATGATATTCTTCTTCCATCCAGCCAGCGCCAATCCCGAAAAGCAATCGCCCGCGCGTGAGCAGTTGCAGGTTGGCGGCCATTTTCGCCAGCAGGCCGGGGTTGCGGTACGACTGGCAGAGCACGCTCGCGCCAAACTTGAGCGTCGGGTACGCGGCGGCAAAAGAGGCGATGGTGGTGACGCATTCCAGCGCGGGCGTGTCATTCGATTGCCACATCGCCCACGGCATGAGATGGTCATCGACCCAGACCGAATCGACGTGTGGGTGGATGCGCTCCATGTAATGATGAATCTGATCGACAAAGGCCGATCCGCTGCTGCCATCGACCGGAAACGAGGGCATGTGCCAGCCCAATTTCAGTTCGCTCATAAACCTTCGCCTTCTTTAGTGTATGCCACGAAACCGGGTAATCATAGCCTGCCGCGCGGCAGCACGCAAGCACAAACAGCATCCATGCTACAATCCGCAGCAATAGACAAACAGGAACACCATCATGCTAACAGATACCGAGCAGCGCGTTCTCGCTGCCATCGATCAGGACCAACTGATTGCGACGCTTCAGGAATTGATTGCACAGCCGAGCCTGGGCGGCAGCTACGCCGAGTACGCGGTCCAGGAGGTAGCCGCCGCTCACATGCGAGCGCAAGGCCTGCCCGTTACCATGAGCGAGCTTGATCTGGCGGCGCTGTATGCCCATCCCGCTTTTCCTGGCTACGAAGTGGAACGCCGCGCCGCGCGCCATGTGCAGGCGACGCTCGCCGGAACAGGCAACGGACGCAGTTTGATTTTCAACGGGCATCTGGATGTGGTGCCGGTGGGCGATGCGAGCGCCTGGCGCGCCGATCCGTGGTCGGGCGTTGTCGCGGATGGCCGGGTCTACGGTCGTGGCTCATGCGATATGAAGGGCGGTGTGGCGTGCATCATCCACGCTGCCGGAGCGATCGCCCGCAGCGGCGTGCAGTTGCACGGCTCGCTGGCGGTGCAGACGGTGATCGGCGAGGAAGACGGCGGGCTTGGCGCATTTGCCGCCGCATTGCACGGTCCGCGCGCCGACGGCGCAATGATCGCCGAGCCAACGCGCTTGCAGCCGGTTCTCGCGCAGGCTGGGGCGCTCACCTTTCGCCTGCGCGTCACGGGCCGCGCCGCGCATGGGGCGCAGCGCACCGAAGGCGTCAGCGCGATTGATGCGTACCTGCCGCTTCATCACGCGCTGCACGCGCTCGAACAGGAACGCAATCGCGCCATCGCGCATCCTTTGATGCGTCCGCTCACCATGCCCTACCCGATCAGCGTCGGCCTGCTTCAGGCGGGCGACTGGGCTTCGACCGTGCCGGAAACGCTGGTTGCCGAGGGTCGCTACGGCGTCATGGTCGGCGAAAACGTCGGTACGGCCCGCGCTGTGCTTGAGGGCGCGATTGCCCGTGCGGCGGCGAATGACGACTGGCTGCGCGATCACCCGCCAGCGCTTGAGTGGTGGGGCGGCCAGTTCGAAAGCGCGGAACTGGCCGGCGATCATCCGCTGGTCCAGACTCTCGACCGGAGCATGGCCGACCTTGGGCGCGCTGTGACGCCGGAGGGCGTGGCGTACGGCTCGGACATGCGACTACTTCAGCACGTCGGTGGCACGCCAACGCTGCTGTTCGGACCGGGCGACGTGCGAATCGCGCACCAGCGTGACGAGTACATTCCGATTGCCGATTTAGTCGCGGCGACACGAGCCTTCGCGCTAACGGCGCTGCGCTTCTGCGGCTACAGCGCGTAAGGCTTCAAGGCTTGCGGATCGAAGCGCAAGCCAGTTCCCGGCGCGTCGGTCGGGCGAACATGCCCGTTGACGACCCGCTGCGGCGCAACCAGGTACGGATCGAGCGCGAAAGCGTGCTTTTCCAGATAAACCGGATTGCGGGAAGCGCACAACAGGTGCGCGCTCAGTTCGTCGGTGTAGTGACTGCTGGTCTTGAGATTGGCCGCGTCGGCCATCTGAAGCGCCTTGAGCGATGCGGTGATGCCACCGTTCGTGATCGGGTCGATCTGCAAGACCTCGACGGCATGTTTGTCGACATAGCGCCGAAATTCGTGCGGCGAATGCAGGCTTTCGCCGATAGCAATCGGCACGTCGAGCTCGCGCGCCAGCCGCGCATGCCCGGCGACGTCCTCGGGAATGGTCGGCTCCTCGTACCAATACAGGTTGAATTGCTCCAGGCGTTTGCCGCGCTCAAGCGCCTCGTCGGCCGTCCATGTCATGTTCGCGTCAACCATCAGGTCCACGTCGTCGCCGATCAGCTTGCGGACAGCGCCGACGCGCCGCTCGTCCTCGCGCGCATCCCGCCCGATCTTCACCTTCACGCCCGGGAAGCCACGCGCCAGGAAGCCTTCGGTCTGCTTCAGCAGATCGTCAAGCGATTTCGGCAGGTCAACGCCGGAGCCGTAGGCGGGAATATCGCGCGCCTCAGCGCCCAGCAGGGCGTAGAGCGGCTTCTGCTCATGCAGGCCGCGCAAATCCCACAGCGCAACGTCCACGGCGGCAATCGCGAACGAGGCCAGCCCGCCGCGACCGACGTACAGCAGCCGCTGCCACATCAGGTTCCACAATCCCTCGATGTCGCTCGCATCCCGACCGCGCAGCAGCGGCGCGAGATCGTGGTCAATCAGGGCTTGAACCGCGCGCCCGCCGCGACCAATCGTGTAGGAATAGCCGTGGCCTTCCAATCCCTCGGCGCGTAGCATCAACGTGATCAGTTCTTCCGAATCAATCGCGCCATGCCCGGCGTCGCCCATGGGCTCAAGCGGGAGGCGGTAATAGGCTGTCTCGATCTGCTCAATTTTCATGCGTTTTCCTTTAGGTGAAATGTAAAACGTGAAGCGTGAAATGTGAAACGTAATTATTATGCATTCCGTCGCAATTGCTCCACAAGCTGCTCCGCCGCACGGTAACAGAGCGCCCACATGGTCAAGGTCGGGTTGACGCCGTGGCACGAAGGGAAGACGGTGGTCCCGAACACGTACAGCCCCGGCGTGTCGTGTACCTGCAAATCTGGCCCGACGACCGAGGAGGCAGGGTCGTCGCCCATGCGGCAGCCGCCAAGATCGTGGCTGCTCACAACGCCGCTGAAGCGCGGGCCGCGCCAGGTTTTGGTCGCTCCCATGGCCCGCAAAATCTCCTCGGCCCTGGTTTCCATAAATTCGGAAATACGATGCTCGTTCGGCTGCATATCGTAGGTGATGCGGATCAGCGGCAGCCCCAGCCCGCTGCGGTCGCGGTGGCGCGGGTCAAGATCGAGGTAATTGGCATGGTACGATAAGCCGTCGGGCTGGAGGCGGACGGCGGCGATGTGCTGCCACTGGCGCAGGTGATCTTTGTACCCCTGTCCCCAGCGCGGCACATCGGGCGGCAGCGCCTCGCGGCTGATCTGAATCGGCAGGCGCTGATTCTCGATGTTTGGCGTCGCGCCGCCGACAAAGCCGTGCGCCGCCGAGTCAAAGTCAACCGAGATAAAATCGTCGAGGCTCCACATCTGCGCTGCCGGGCCGGTGTGCGCGTTGAAGATACTATCAGGACAATAGCCAGAAACGTCGTTCCAGAGCTTGTTCATGATGTGCTTGCCGACCTGGCCGGTGTTGTTGCCCAGTCCGTCGGGGTGCTTCGCGTCGCCCGAAAGCAGCAGCAGCCGCACGTTCTCGAAGGTGTAGCTGCACACGATCACGGTGCGGGCTTCCTGCACGCGCCAGTTGCCGTTGGCGTCCACGTACTCGACGCCGCTCGCATGGCCGTCTGAATCAGTCAGCACGCGAACGACCCGGCAGTGCGTCCGCAGGTCGAAGTTGCCGGTCGCCAGCGCCTCCGGCACCCAGGTCAGCCCAGGGTACCAGCGCTCGTCGTTGAACGGGCCAAACCCGCCGCTCCACGCGCAGTAGGTGGTCGCCGGGAAGCCATTATAGGGAACGCTGTTGACCGCGACCGGCGTCGGGTAGGGGTGAAGTCCCAGCGCCTCGGTCGCTTTGCGGAATGTCTCGCCCATGGTAAATGGGCGCATGGGCGGCATGGGATAGGGTTTGCTGCGGCGCACAAACGGATTGCGCTCGCCGTTCCCCGCAACGCCAATCTGATACTCGACTTCGGTGTAGTACGGCTCCAACTCATCGTAGGTGACCGGCCAATCGGCCAGCGTGTGTCCTTCCGGCAGCACCCGCTCGCCCCAGCGCTCGCGCACGTACGTCAGGTATTTGAAGTGGTGCGGATGGCAGCGCCGCAGCGCGCCGCCCCAGTGGATGACCGAGCCGCCGATTCCGTTCATCATGCGGCCCAGCGTGAACGTGGCTTCGCGGGTCGGCTCATGCGCGTTGCGCCGCCAGCGTGGCGTCTCGCTCAGAAACTTCGGCCCCATCCCGCCCCGGCAATAATACGTGGAGCCAAGTTCGTCGGGCATGAAGTCGCGCCTGGTGCGCCACGGCCCGGCCTCCAGCCCGACCACTCGCAGCCCGGCGCGCGTCAGGATGGAGGCCGCCAGCGCTCCCGCCGCGCCCACGCCCACCAGCACAACATCTGCCGGGCCGCCGGGCGGTGCAGCGCCGCGCTGCGGGTCGTAGCCGGGGATGTCGACTGGCTCACGCGGCCCGCCATCGAGCGCATAGCCGACATCGGCCAGCGACTGAATGACGCCGCCCTTTGTGACCGGCTCGGTCGCCAGGTTTTCCTCGGCTGTGTTCTCGAACCAGACGCCGGGATGCCCTAAAAACTTCCAGCCCTGCTTGTCGCGGTTGCCACCATAGGCCGGGTCAGCGAAAAGCCCTTCCTGAAGATGCAGGCGTAGCATGTCGAAGAAGTCGCGCTGGGGCGGCGCGAGAAAGCCGTCGAGCGTACCCTGTTCCATGTCGGCGATCAAGGCGTGCTGCTGCTCGGCGGTGCAATCCGCGAACGACATACCGCAACGCTGGCAGGCAACCCGATCCAGCGTCGCCAAGCCCACGCGATACATCTCGGCCCTGTCGCGGTACGCGCCTGCCAGCGCCCGATCTACGTAGGTCAGAACATCGATTTCTGTTGCGCCAGGACCATGCGCGTCGGCAGGAAACATGTGTTCAAACAGCGCCGCGGCGGTTCGCGCCTCGTACGGGTTCAGCGTTATCAACGCCGGTGGTTGTTCCTTCATCGCCTTCTCCACATCATTGTTCGGCCAGGTGAGCAACAACGGAGCCATATAGTGCTATGTCTGCAATTCTTTGTCAACCCCGTAACATCACGCATGCGCGCGCTCATCACTTTCATAATGTGTAGTACAATCACGACGGTCAAATCACGAACTGTTGCGCACACCACCATGGAGGATGAACGAATGGGCTTTACCACGGGCGCGCGCGTACGAAGCGGTGCGCTCTGGTCGCTCATTATACTGGCTATATGGGGAGTTGTGCTGAGTGTTCTGCTCGCGCAGCCAGCCGCCTCGCTCGACGCGGCAACGGGCATCTACGCGCGCCAGGATGCGGCCACTCCGTACCAATGGACCAGCAATCGCGCGCAAATCCCCATCTTTGGAAACATTGGCCCAACGATTGCGTGGCTGGCATTTGGCCCATCTCAATGGCAAGGCCGCCCGCGCCCGACGATTACGCTATCCGCGAACCAGCAGGTGCTGACGAGCTTTGCAGCGCCAAATCAGGTGCGCCGGTATGCGATTCTTCTTGCTCCGCAGGCGACGATCCTCACGATTCAGTCGCCGATTGCGCGCGCTGCGGATGACCCGCGCTGGCTGGGCGTCACACTGTACGGGCTGGCTGCGACGCCGCATGGATGGCCGCTGCGGGCTGTCGTTCAATCATTGCTGGCGCTGTTGGCACTGCTGATCCTGATCGTGATGATGCGCTGGAGCATGCGCCATGGATACGGCATGCCGGTCGCGCTGACGCTGCTGGCGCTGGCGCTGCGGGTCGTGCTGCTTCAGGTGACGCCGCCCGGATTCCGCCAGGACGAAGCCGTCAGTCTGGTAGATGCGTGGCACATCGCCCAAACCGGTCACGATCATCTCGGTAACTTCCTGCCGATTGGCGCTCAGGAAGCGTTGGGCGATTGGATTTCGCCGCTGCTAACCTACCTGGAACTGCCGCTGGTCGCGTTCTTCGGCCCCCTGCCGATTGTCGGGCGTCTGGTCACGGCATGCGTCGGCGCGCTGGCGGCACCGTTCGGGTACATGCTGGCGCGCATGCTGGCGCTGCCATGGCGGGCTGCCGCATGCGTCGGGATCGTCGTGGCGCTCTCGCCATGGCAGATGTTTCTGAACCGCATAGCCCTGCCACCCGCGCTGGTCCCGACCATGTGGACGCTCTGCCTGCTGGCGGGCGTGCATTTCATCCAGCGCGGCAATCGACGCGCGGCGTATTGGCTGGCGCTGGCCGCTGGCGTGGCCGTGTACGCCTATCCGACGCTTAAACTGGCGGTGCCGCTGCTGGTGGCATGGGCGGGAGCGATCGCGCTGCTGCAGTACGGCTGGCCGTCAGTGCGGCGCTGGCTCGGCAGCGTGGTGCTACTCATGGTGCTCTGGCTTCCAGTTCTCATGGTGACGCTGTTCAATCAAGCAAGCAGCACGCGCCTGAATCAGGCAGCTATCAAAGCTGCGAGTCTTGGCGAATGGGTAACGACGTGGTGGAACGGATACCGTGTGTATTTTCTGCCCGATTTCTACTATTGGACCGGCGACGGCAGTTCGCTGCGCGGCGTGCCAGACCACGGCGTCGAACTGCTCGTCGGCGCGCCGCTGGTGCTTCTGGGGCTGGGCGTGCTGCTTTGGCGCGCGGGATCAGAGGCGCGGCGCTGGGTTCATGAACGACGAACGAATGCCACCGAACAGCCGAAACAAACCATAATCTGGTGGTTCATGCTCGGGGCGCTGCTGATCGCGCCGCTGCCTTCCAGCGTGACGGAGCCTAGCCCGCACGCCTACCGCGCCGCCACCATCGCGCCGCTGTACGCGCTGCTGGTGGGCATGGGCGCGGCGTTGGTCCTTCAAGGGCTGGCGCGCATTTCCGCGGCACCTGTGCGCCGCGCCGCGCAGAACATCGCGGTTGTGCTGTTTAGCGGGCTGCTGGCATGGCAAGCCGGGCGCTGGTTTCGCGATTACGCCGTCGAGTATCCGCCCCGTCAGGCATTGGACAACCAGGATGGCCTGCTCCATGCCATGCGTCTTGCAGTTGCCGCCGCGCCGAACTTCGACGAGGTCTGGATTAGCTATCACGACACCGACGAGCCGTACATCTATCTGCTGGCCGCGCAACCGATGCCGGCAGCCCAGGCGCAGGCGCAGATTCAGGTGACGCGCGCGCCGGGCGACTTCAACAAGATCACGAGCATCGGAAAGTACCACTTTCTCAGAGTGACGACCGTTCCGATACAACAGCCTATTCTGGATGCCGTGCTCGATCAGTACGGCGGCCCGGCATTTGTCCTGCAAGCATGGCAGCAGGATGGCAAGAATATCTTGATCGTGCGGCGGATGGAATAAAGGCGCGGCCTCACTCCTCCAGGAGCGGAAATTCAGCCACCCGTAGCCCAGTACTGCCGTAGGGAAGCAATGTAATCTCTTCCAGCGGCGCGTCTGAACGAACCGGACTTGGCGGCACCGGCCCGGCGGCGTTATGTTCCACGTCCCATTCTGGCACCCGCCGCCCTTTGACATGCGCCACCACCGGCGCGCCATCAGGCGAGAACGGCAATTGCGTCATTGGCCGGGTCGTAAACGTGATCGACGTGTCGGGCGCAGCGGGATCGAGCGCCAGCGCGTAATTCCATGGGCTGGCCGGGTAGACTTCCCAGTCGCCATGCGGAAGCTCGCCGCCGATCTGCCGCCAATCCTCGTCGATCCTAAGGCCGTACAGCAGCGGCCCGCGATAGATCGCAACACTGTTGTTGAAGCGCCGCGCGATGCGCGCATGGAGCGGCAGCCGCACGCGGATTGTGGTTTCGTCCTGCCACATGCGGGTGATTACATGAAATGCGCCCGCGCTGGCCGGTATCGCCGGTCCGTCGCCGATCTGGATCTCCGCGCCAGCCGCCCAGCCAGGAATCCGCAGGTGCAGCGGGAAGCGCAGCGGGCGCTCGGTGCGGACGCGCAGCCGCAGGTCGCCGTCGAACGGATAATTCGTGTCGAGATCGATCTCAACCGGCACGCCCTGCACGTCGGTGCGGACGGCACACGGCGCGTAGGCGACCGCCGCCAGCCCGCCATCCGGCGAGCGCATCCACAGGTGCGCGGCGAATTTAGGCCAGCCCTGGTGCATGTTGGCCGTGCAGCAGCCGAAATGCGGCGCAAGGCCATAGGTGTTCGAATCGGGGCCGTTGCTGGTCCAGGGCTGGTCGCGATCGACCCGACACACTACTTGATTCACCTGCTGATCGTACTGGTGCGCCCACATATCCGGGCTGAACGTCGCGGGCAGCGCGTTGAAGGCGATCTGCTCCAGCCGGTCGGCCAGCGGTGCCTCGCCCAGCATGGTCATGAGCATCTCAAGCGAAAACATGTACTCGACCACCGCGCACAATTCGGTGCCTTGCGACGGACTCAGCCCGGCGAGATGCTCATCGCCGCTGAACATGCCGGTCGCCTGCCCATGAAAGCGGTCCAGCGTTGCCATGATCTGTAGCGCCGCGTCACGATCCGCCGCATCGCGCGATTGGCGCAACTGCACGCCCGGCTGTTTGATCGCCATGGCATTGTTGACGACGTGCGTGCGCAGGTCGCACTCTTCGCGGCGCGACTTCTCCCGCGCGGCGAAACGCGCAAAGTGCGCCCGCCAGTCGAAGCCCTGATCGGCGAGTTTGTCGGCCAGGTCGAGCAGCCACGACTCGCCGGTGCGTTCGTACAGCCAGAAAACACTGAGCGCCAGATCGGCCCAGCGGTAATAGGCCCACGAACGCAGGTGGCGCTGATCGAGCAGGCGGTGCAGCATGCGCAAAAAGCGCTGCATGGCCGGAATAATCCGCTCATCGCCGGTCGCTTCATAAAACTGCGTCAGCGCCTTGAGGATAATGAAGCGCGGCCATGGATCGTAGGCGTAGCTGTACTGGCTATCGAGCACGGGGCCAAACCAGCCGTCCGCGTCCTGGCGCGTCAGAATCTGGTCGATCCAATGGTGGGCCTTGGAGATCAGCCGCTCGTCGTCGAGCAGAAAGGCCAGCGGAACAATGCCATCCAGCCAGTACGGCCCGCGCTCCCAGCCCTCCGCGTCGCCGCCGATCCAGCGGCTGTGCGCGACATCGGGCCAGAATTCATCCAGATGTCCCGACAGGCCATCGGCTTGCAGGCGCAGTTGATCGCGCAACCAGCCCGCCGGGCGAATCTGACCGAGCGGCAGTGGCACCAGTGCGAGCGGGCGCAAGTCCCGAGGTGTATGCGTCATCGACAATTCCTTCAGGCAACAATCATAGAGAACGAAGCCCTATGGTACTTGCGACGCTGGCGTGCTGTCAAATGAGTTATGATAATTTCACCGTACGTTATCATGCCTTTCGTGCAATTCATCACGAATGCGGCATACTGGGAACAGGCATTTGATTGACGGCACGAAAGCGAGGATGTGATGCCACAGCGAACATCACATGAGCAGATTCAGAGCGCGGCGCGTGGGTACATCCAGGCATGCGCGCCTGAACTGCGCGAGGCACCGATCGTTGTGCGGATGCTCGATGGCCCGCCCGACGCGCCACATTTCTCCGCCAGCGTGGAGCAGTGTGGCGCATCGGGGGATTGCCCGCATGGCATTGCGCCTGAGGTCGCGGCGTGTGGCAAATGTCCCATCGCAGCATGCCGGTTGCGCTGCTCCATGCGATTGCTGCTCGACCGCTCTGGAACTGTGGTTCAGGTGCTGCGCGGCAACACCCATTGGAGCTAACGCTCTCATCAGGAGCATGATGCAGCGCTGCATCATGCTCCTGATGAGAGCAGCGACATAGTCTCTTGATCAGACGAGCATGACCAGCGCGATCTCGACGACGAACACGATCAGCAGCGCCAACGGCACCAAACAGCCAGGATTGGAGTCACGCGGCGTTTCGGAAGCTACGATGACGGTCGGCGGCACGGGCCGAAACGCAAGCGCCATCACCATGCCCATAACGCAGCCAGCTAACAGCAGCACCAACACGATCATGCCGTTCATGACGTTGCTCCTTTCGCTGATACTCGTTCTCCCTGCGAGAGCTGCGCGTACAATGGCCGTCGTTGCTACATGCCCACCTCCTGTGACGCCAGGTTTGTGATGGTATGTCAGGTGCCTGGCATATTTTCTTACGAGCAATACTGGCAAAAGGTTACAAAACGCCCTGAATTCCGCCCCGCATTGGCCGGTTACGGGTATAATGAGGAAGAATTTCTGACGAAACCAAACAACTATGATGCAGATTGTTCTTCTTTCAACCTATGAACTCGGCCACCAGCCGTTCGGGCTGGCCTCGCCGGCGGCATGGCTGCGCGCGGCGGGTGCCGGGGTGACATGCGTCGATCTGGCGGTGCAGTCGCTGCCGCGCGATGCCATCGCCGCTGCGGACATGGTCGCGTTCTATGTGCCGATGCACACAGCCACGCGCCTGGCTGCCGCCGCCATCGCAAACGTTCGCGCGTACAACCCGCAGGCGCACCTGTGCTGCTTCGGATTGTACGCGCCCATGAACGCCGATTTTCTCCAGAGTCTGGGCGTGCAGACGATTCTGGGCGGTGAGTTCGAGCAGGGGCTGGTGGATCTTTACCACACGCTAGCCACAGAGCGCCCAGAGCGCCCAGAGAAAAGAGGGGTAGCTTATACTTCCTCTGAGGCCTCTGTGTCCTCTGTGGCTCATATTTCATTAGAGCGGCAGCAGTTCCGCATGCCGGATCGCCGCGACCTGCCGCCGCTGACGGAGTACGCTGCCGTGCAGTTGCCGAACGGCGAGCGGCGCGTGGCGGGCTACACCGAGGCGACGCGCGGCTGCAAGCACCTGTGCCGCCACTGCCCGATCGTGCCAATCTACGGCGGGCAGTTCCGCGTGGTGCAGCGCGACGTGGTGCTGGCCGACATCCGCCAGCAGGTCGCGGCGGGCGCGGAGCATATCACGTTTGGCGACCCGGACTTCTTCAATGGTCCCGGCCATGCCATCCCGATTGTCGAAGCGCTGCATGCTGAGTTCCCGCACCTGACCTACGACGTGACGATCAAGGTCGAGCATCTGCGCCAGCAGGCCCGCCACCTGCCAACGCTGCAACGCACCGGCTGCCTGTTCATCACCAGCGCGGTCGAGGCCATGGACGAGACGATTCTGGAGAAGTTCGACAAGCGCCACACCCGCGCCGATTTCGCCCGCGCCGTCGCGCTGCTGCGCGCCAACGACCTGGCGTTGAACCCGACGTTTGTGACCTTCACGCCATGGACGACGCGCGAAATCTACCTTGATTTTCTACGAACGATCCACGATCTCGACCTGATCGAGAACGTCACGCCGATTCAGTACGCCATTCGGCTGCTGATCCCGCGCGGCTCGAAGCTGCTGGAACTGCCGGACGTGCAGGAGCTGGTCGGTCCGTATGATGAGGCGGCGCTGTGCTACCGCTGGACGCACCCCGACCCGCGCATGGATCAACTGTACACGGAAGTGCTTGCCGCCGTGCAGGAGCGCCAGAGCGGCGACGAATCGCGCCGCTGGTTGTGGGAGCAGGTCTGGGAGTTGGCCGCCACGACCAGCGACGAGCGACTGACCATGCCGCGCTTGTCGGCACGCTACCGCGCGCCGATCCCGCATATGAGCGAACCGTGGTATTGTTGAGCGGAGCCAACTGAGGAGCAGTTTGCTTCTGGGCAAGTGTAATCGTCAGGAACAAAGGGAAAAGAACAAAGAACAAATCAAAAGCAACAAAATTTTGTTCTCTGTTCATTATTCTTTGTTCTCTGTTCTCTGGTTTGTGTTCTTTCTTCTGGAAAGGTTGAGTTATGAAAGTCGCGTACATTTTCGCTACATCGGGCCACACCGCCAGCTACAAGCTCGGCAAGATGATTTTGCCGCAACTCGAAAAAGGCACGCACGGCGTCGAGGTCGTCGGCATGTTCTTCTTCGACGATAATAATTATGTGTTGCGCCAGGGCGACCCGATTGGCGAGCGGCTGGCAAAGGTCGCCAGTGAGCAAGGCATGCTGCTGATGATGTGCGACCAGTGCGCGCTGGAGCGCGGGCTGGCCGAGGGCGAGGCCGGCAACTGCCAGCCGAACGGCGTTGTCGAGGGCGTGCGCGTCGGCTGCTTCCCCGACCTGTACGGCGCGCTGGCCGGCAACATGCCGGATCAGGTGATTACGTTATAGAAAATAAATTCTTTTAAACCATAAACTCGACAGGTTCCAAAAACCTGTCGGGTTTGGATAAAAAATAAATTAAAAAGATGTCCTTACCACGAGTCCTTCTCTTAACAACGCCGAATACCTACCGCGCCGGGGCGTTCATGGCCGCCGCTGAACGGCTTGGCATCGAGGTCGTGACGGCGATTGACATGCCGCATGCGCTGGCCGAGCTATGGCAGCAGCGGCTCGGCATTGACTTCAGCGACCTCAACGCGGCCACGCATGCCATTGTGGCGCTCGCTGCCACGCAGCCACTCGACGCGATTATCGCGCTGGATGACAGCGGCAGCCTGCTGGCGGCGCGGGCCTCGGAGGCGCTCGGCCTGCCGCACAACTCCTACGATGCCGCGCTGGCGGGGCGCGATAAACACCGCATGCGGCAGCTTCTGGCGGCGGCGGGCGTGCCGTCGCCGCAGTTCCGGCTGTTCTCGACCGCCGACGATCCGCAGGATGTCACCGCGCAGGTCAGCTACCCATGCGTGGTCAAGCCGACCAATCTGAACGGCAGCCGGGGCGTGATTCGTGCTGATAATCCCAACGAGTGCGTGGCGGCGATCGCGCGGCTCACGCGGCTGCTGAACGAAATTGATCCGGGACCGCACCCCAAGCCGTTTCTGGTCGAAGATTTCATGCCGGGTTTCGAGGTCGCGCTGGAAGGGCTGCTCGATCATGGCGGCCTGCGCGTGCTGGCGCTGTTCGACAAGCCCGACCCGCTCGATGGGCCGTTCTTCGAGGAAACGATTTATGTCACGCCCTCGCGCCTGCCAGAAAAGACTCAGCAGGCGATTGCCGATTGCGCTGCCGCCGCCGCTGCCGCGCTGGGCCTGCGCGAAGGGCCGCTGCACGCCGAGTTGCGCGTCAACGATCAGGGGCCGTGGATCGTGGAACTGACAGGCCGCTCGATCGGTGGCGAGTGCTCCAAAACATTGCAGTTCGGCACCGATATGTCGCTTGAGGAGTTGATTCTGCGGCAGGCATGCGGGCTGCCAATCGAAACATTCGAGCGCGAGCAGTCGGCCGGCGGGGTCATGATGATTCCGATTCCCGGCGCGGGCATCCTGCGGCAGGTGCGCGGCGAAGAAGCAGCCCGCAACGTGCCACTCGTGACCGAAGTGAGCATCACGGCCAGGCCGCACTACCCGCTGGTGCCGCTGC
>DASTWM010000029.1:0-3111 GCA_035765855.1 Roseiflexaceae bacterium | reverse complement strand
GGCCTTGCCATGCGCCCGGCGCTGAAAATCCTGCTGCGCTTCGACAATGTATTCTGGCCGCGTGACATGACCTTTATCAGTGCCGACGATCCGGTGCCGGTCTGGTGGACGGTGCGGCGCGACGCGCCGCTGCTGACGGGCTTTGCGACCGGGCGCTACGCCGAACGACTCTCAGTGCTTGGCGAAGAAGGCGCAATCGCGCGTGGCCTGGCTGCCTTGGACGATATGTTCAAGGGCATTGCCAGCCGGCGGTTCATGGCAGGCAGTGTTGCAGATTGGGGGCGCGACCCGTGGGCGCGCGGCGGCTATAGCTCGGTGCCGCCGGGCATGCACGGCCAGCGGGCAGCGCTGGCGGAGCCGTGCGGTGCGTTGCACTGGGCCGGCGAGGCGACCGTCACCGACAGCAACCCGGCGACGGTGCATGGCGCATTACGCAGCGGCGCGCGGGCGGCGGGGGAAATAATGATCGATGTACTGGAACAATAGGGTAGTTAAAGAATATTACCAACTTTCGTAAAAATGTTCATACTTCAGCACAACTTTGGTCAATCTATTTGCTTGCTCCGGCATAACATATAGTATGTGCGCCTCGCTTCCATGACCTGCATAAAAGACGATTTGTGCTGGTGTCGTACAGGAGTCATCTGTTTTCCATCCATGCTGCGGCAAACGTTCTGAGAAAAATGCACAAACCTTTTCAGGTGAGTCTTGAGTCTCAAAAGTTTCTACCCACCAATCCTCACTTGGATATAGATAATTTTTAACTACGTGTTGTGCATTGGGGTATTTCTCAACAGGAGGAGCTTCTGTTGGTCCATTTGAACATGCTGAAAGAGCCAGAACAGCAGTGCAAAGTAGCAACAGCATGCCATGGCGGAAGAAGGAACGAATTTGTAGGATGTGCATTGCGCTAACCTATTGAAATAGTATATCTATCTTCAGCTTGTTTTGGTATTCTTCGTCCCTTCGTGGTTACATTTGTGTCCAGCGGCGCGCGGCGAACGCCAGCATGCCGTTGAACAGGAACAGAAATGCGTCCTGTATCATGATTCCAATGCCTGCGCCCGCACGCGCCGCCAGAATATCACGCTTCTGCCGGGGCTTCTTCCATTTCCTTGCTGTAATCCTTGGAATGGCAAACACAGTCCACGAATGTTTTCACTCCGTATTGAGGGCTTCATTAAGCTTAATGTCTAAACGCCACATATATGTTGCAACGATTATGATTTTCTGCACATCAGACTAACATACCTTTCCCTGCTGGTAACGCATCATGGAATCTGTTCTGGGCTTCTTTTCCATAGCGATTGACATTCGACGCGGCATGACGATAGCCTATGGCTGCGGCAGGTGCTCCTAGGTGCGGAGATCGATGCTGGCTTAGTCTCGCAGCAGGCGCACTGAAACGCCGTTCTCTGCCACACGAAGGTGGAACGGCGTTTCAGGAGTGTAATGGTTCGGATGATTTTTGTGCCTCACGGCTTCGGCAGCCGAAACTGAACCAGCGAACGGACGCTATCTGGTGTGAAATAAGCCATCGAAAACTCACGATGGTCTGGGCCAGGTCTGAAGCAATCGTGCTGTGGAGGATTTGGTATGAATGCGCAGGTCGGGACAGGGCCAGTATGAATCACCAGCATATGCCGATCACTCAGGGTGAACTGCCAATCGAATGCGGGTGCGCCACCCGCAATGACAATTGTACCAGTTGTAATAGTCGCGGCGAGTATGGCTATCAGCGCAGTTGCAACCATAGTTGTTAGTACATGCCCAAGTCGCTGTGAGTCCATGGCCGCTCTCCTTGTGAAGTTGATGCGCATAGCTCAGGTGCGCGCGGTATTGAGCGGGCCAGGCTCGTCGCACCCCCTTCCGTCGGCCCGCCCTACGCCTACGTGCCCTCGGTAACTTCGGTAATCTCATCGGCAACCAACCCGTGGGCTTCCCGATGCACGGCAATCGCTGCTTCTTTTGTTGGCGCTTCCACAAGGCAAAAGACCTTGCCGCTCGTTTCGTCAAACCAGTAGCGCAGATACGTCACCCCGTACTTAGCCTGAGTCTTGAGGTCGGCTTGATGGGCTTGGACCACGGCATCGGCGGTGAGCCCTTCCACATGCTGGTGTACATCCATAAACAATGGCATAGATTTCTCCTTGTCTATTTAGTAGCGTGTAGCCTCACTGACTATCCACAGCGATCGAACGTGCATGGCGATCGGGAACCGCATTTGTTAGTCGTCGTTGTCCATTGGCGCTTCTTGAACGCTGCCAGGAACTATCCATCACAGGCAGCGCGTCCACGCACCGAGTGTGATGCAGCGACTCAATTCGATATCTACCGCGTGCTGGTCGGGTGTTGCACTGCGCACCGTTATCACCTCCGGCGCCAGGCCAACCCACTGATCGCGCCAGAAGATTACGAACCCGTTGTTGCTGCCGAGATCGTGCATGAGGAGCGTCTCTTCACGCCTGTCGCGCACCCAGCCATGCTGAACGAGGCGTGCATACAGATCGTTCGCGTTCTGGTTCGTCGGCAGGTGGTAGGTGATTTCCTCATGCGAGAGGCTCGCCTGCACGATCTGCACCGTTGCAGAATCCAGCAGATCAAGCGTGGCAAGCTCGTCGATCCACGCGAGCGCCAGCACCACAAGGCCAATGAGGAGCATTCCACTCCCACTTGCGCACACCACCAACCCAATTCGGCGCATGATCTTCCTCCTTGATGCGAGTATGTGAATGTATAAAAGCACCTATGCCGTTCGCACGTCAGAGGACACCATGGACATAAAGTTGGACAAGGTATCCTCTACCTCAATGTTCCAGTGTGTCAAGTACCCGATTTTTTAGACAGCATGTCTCGTCCTGGACTCCGCCGGTGGCATCTTGCGCATCGAGTGAATACGATAATGATTGTAGTAAAAAATCTGGTGGTACAGAAACTCGACCAACTCACCAAGTGTGTCAAACCGATTGAGGTCACCGGCTTCGGCTTTGAAATGACTGTAAAACGATTCTTTATAGTCATTTTGCCACGGAGATCCTTTCGCACTCATCGATAGCTGTGCGCCGCTTGCAGACCCAAGATCCACAACATCGGCACTGTCATCTGCTGACC
>DASTWM010000028.1:0-14938 GCA_035765855.1 Roseiflexaceae bacterium | reverse complement strand
GAGGAGTTGAAGCGCCGCCTGAAAGACGCTGCCGCGCGACTCAAAAACGCCAGCCAGTGGGAAGCTGACCTGGCGCGGCTCGGCAATGATCGAGCGCGTCTCGAAGCCGACAACTTGCGCTTGCAGGAGCTTCGCCGAATTGAGCGCGAACAGGCCGAGCAGGTCGGCGCGCTGCGGGCCGCATGCGATTCAATCAAGGCCCAGGGCGATGACATCAACAAAAAGCTCTCCATGCTGACCGAAGACGCGCATGATTGCCCGCTGTGCGGCAACGATCTTGGCGACGACGGCATGGCGCACATCGAGCAGGAATACGAGCGCCAGCGCAAAGCATTGCGAGCGCAGTACAGCACATCCCGCCGTGAAGCTGACGCGATCGAGGCCGAACTGAACGACATGCGCGCCGAGATCAAGGAATTAGAGCAGATCACCGCCGCGCTGCCGAGCATGGCCGGGCGCATCGCGCGCCTGGAAAGCGACCTGAGCGTTGTCGCCGATCTGCGCAAGCAGCAGGCCGAAGATCAGCGCGTCGCCGCAGAAATCGATCTGCAAATCGTGCGCGGCGACTACGAGCATGGCGTGCGTGCCGAACTTGCCCGCGTCGAAGCGGCCATGGGCGCGCTGGGCGACCAGAAAACGCTCAGCCGCGAGATCGACCGCGTCGAGGCCAGCATGCGGCGGCTGGAAGATCGCATCGCCGAGCAGGCCCAGCTTGAGGCCACGGTGGAAGCGCACCGCCGCGACCTCGCGGCACTGGACGCGGAAGCCGAGGTGCTTCAGGCGCAGGAGCAGCACGTCGCCGAGTTTTACCGCGTCATCGCGCAAGAGGACTGGGGCCATGCCGAGCGCGCCGCCCTGCAAAAAATCGACGCGCAGATTGCTGCGCTCGGCTACACGCCTGAGCGCTACACCGCCGCCCGCCTGGAAGTGCGCGAGTTGCAGGGCTGGGCCGACGAACAGCGCCTGATCGAGCGCGCCGAGGCCAGCATCGCCCGCGATGAGCAGGCGCTTGGGCGCGACGAACAAGCCTTGCAGCGGCGCGACGACGACCTTGCTCAATCAAATGAGCAACTTGTTGCCATGGAGCGCGACCTTCAGGCGCTTGGCCCCGCCATCCACCGCCGCGACGAAGCCACCGCCGTGCTCCAGCGCTGCCGCCGCGAGCTTGCCGTTGCTCAGCGTGATCTGGGCGAGCGCCAGGCGCTGCTTCGCCGCTCCGAGGAAGCTGCCACAAAACTCGCCGCCAGCCGCCGCGAGCGGGACGCGCTCGGCAAGCGCAAGAGCCTGTTCGACGAACTCGTGACAGCGTTCGGCAAAAAAGGCGTGCAGGCCATGCTGATCGAAACCGCCATTCCTGAAATCGAGCGCGAGGCCAATGTGTTGCTGGCGCGCATGACCGACAACCAGATGCACCTGACGTTCGAGACCCCGCGCGACACGAAGAAAGGCGATGTCAGCGAAACGCTTGACATCAAAATCGCTGACGCGCTCGGCACGCGCGACTACAACGCCTACAGCGGCGGCGAAAGCTTCCGCGTCGACTTCGCGATTCGCATTGCGCTGGCCAAGCTGCTGGCGCGGCGGGCCGGCGCGCGCCTTGAAACGCTGGTGATTGATGAAGGCTTCGGCTCGCAGGACACGCGCGGGCGCGAGCGACTGGTCGAGGCGATTACGTCAGTGCAGCGCGACTTCAAGCAAATTCTGGTCGTCACCCACATTCAGGAATTGAAAGAAATGTTCCCGATTCATATCGAAATCGGTAAGACCGCGCAGGGCAGCCGCTGGGCGATTGGCTAAATGGTGAAGTAATTGTGATCAATATACTTCCTTTTAACCGCTCCTGCGTGTATCATTAAGCTATGGAGTGAGAGTAGGAACTTGCTCTGTTGTATGCTTCATTGCTAGCATCTTCATTGAGAAGGAGATTTGAATGTCGAAGCGCCTCGAACAGATCGTGGTGATTATTGGTGTGACCGTGCCACTTTTGGCAACTATTTATGCGATTTATCGGCTGTGGAATCATTGGGTAACGTGGAACGACATCGTGCTCATGCTGGGTATGTATATTTTCACCGCATTCGGCACGACTATCGGCTACCACCGCATGCTGACCCACCGCAGCTTTGAAGCCCATCCGGTGGTACGCGCGATCTTTCTGGCGCTCGGCTCCATGGCCTTCCAGGGCCGCGCCGATGTGTGGGCGTCGACCCACATTCAGCACCACGCCGAGACGGATACCGACAGCGATCCGCATAGCCCGATCCATGGCTTCTTCCACGCCCACATGGGCTGGTTCACCATGCGGCGCATGGACGCGCAGTTCGATAAATATGGCAAGTGGCTGCTGAAAGACCCCATGATCCAGTTCTTCAGCAACACGTTTATCTTCTGGACCTTCCTGACGCTGCTGATCCCATTCCTGATCGGCGGCTGGACGGGTTTGCTGTGGGGGGGGCTTGTGCGCATCTTCCTGACGAATCACGTGACATGGAGCGTCAACTCGGTTTGCCATACCATGGGCAAGCGCATGTTCGAGACCAGCGATCTGAGCATGAATAATTGGCTCGTCGGCCTGCTGGCGATGGGCGAGGGCTGGCACAACAATCATCACGCCTTCCCGCGCTCGGCCTTCCACGGCATGCGCTGGTGGCAGTTTGACTCGTCATCGTACGTGATCATGCTGCTCGAAAAGCTTGGCCTGGTCAAGAATGTGTACCGCGTTCCGCAGGCTGCCTTCCAGGCCCGTTTGGTCAAGAAGCAGGAGCCAGTTCCCGACATGGTATCTGGCGACTAAAGGTTTAGAAACACGCTGACAGGTTTTATAAACCTGTCAGCGTCTCGTTATTACCTCGATCATAATCACCGTGTCTCTCCAACACCTCCTGCCCAATTTCATCGCCATTCCCGCGGTGCCATTTCGCATGGGTACGCCCGAGCGCGATCTCAGCCCGCTCGCCAAAGCCTACGGCGGCACCCGCGAATCGTACCGCGAAGAGTCGCCGCAGTACACCGTGACGCTGCCTGCCTTTGAAATCGCCGCCACGCCAGTGACGAACGCGCTGTACGCGCGGTTTGTCGCCGCCACCAGCGCGCCCCCGCCGATCACCTGGCGCGGCACCGCGCCGCCCGCTGATCTGCTTGATCATCCGGTGGTGGATGTAAGCTGGCATGACGCGCGGGCGTTCTGCATGTGGTTGACCGACGACGGGCGAACGACGAACGACGAACGAACAGGTGAATCCGGCAACCTTCGTCACTCGTCTTCCGTCTTCCGTCTTCCGACTGAAGCCGAATGGGAACATGCCGCGCGCGGCACAGACGGGCGCACATTTCCATGGGGCGCTGAGTGGGACAACACGCGGGCCAACACGCGCGAAAGCGGCTACGGCACGACCACGCCGGTCGGCGCGCTCCCCGCTGGCGCGAGTCCGTATGGCTGCCTCGACATGGCCGGCAATGTGTGGGAGTGGACTTCGACGCTCGACGCGCTGTACCCCTATGATCCAGCAGACGTTCGCGAAGACCCGGCGGCTGCCGGGCGGCGCATTCTGCGCGGCGGCTGCTACGCCAACCCGCACGGCTTTGCCCGCTGCGCCTGCCGCTTCCGCCTGCCGCCCGCTATGCGGAACGAATTCCTCGGCTTTCGGCTCGCACGTTCTGTTTCATAACCACGAAGACACGAAGGCACGAAGATTTTTACATCTTTGTACCCTCTGTGCCTCTGCGGTTTATTTTTTCTCGGCTTCGCTCGCTACTTTCGGCTGGCCCGCACAGCGCAGGTATGAGTTTTGAATGTTGAGTTTTGAATAAAGGGGCTTTCCTCAACTCAAAACTCATAACTCATAACTCATAATTTCTCGTTGTGTCTTCGTGGTTAAACTCTTCGTTTCACCCGCACGCGAATGCCATGCTCCGGCTGGCCGAGCAACCCTGGATAGATTTGCACGGTCTCCTCCGGCGCGGCTGGCTCCAGATCATAATGGCGCAGCACATGCGCGGCCATGGCCTTGACTTCGACCTGCGCGAAGTTCACGCCGATGCAGATACGCGGCCCGCCGCCGAACGTCGCCAAAGCATACGGCGTGCGCTTGTCCTCCTCGCGTGGCGGCGCAAAGCGGTGAAAGTCA
The DNA here is from genome assembly GCA_035765855.1 of Roseiflexaceae bacterium. GTDB lineage: Bacteria > Chloroflexota > Chloroflexia > Chloroflexales > Roseiflexaceae > DASTWM01. The sequence goes on along the minus strand of DASTWM010000028.1, from coordinate 10,811 downwards.
AAGCGCTCTGGCTCCGCGAAGAACGCTGGCTCCCAGTGCGGCGCGCCGACCACGAGAAACACATACGTCCCGGCAGGCAGCATGTAATCGCCAAACTCCACGTCGCTGAGGACGCCACGCGGCAGCATGGCGACCGGCGGCGCGATTCGTCCGGCTTCCTGCACGGCATAGCCGAGCGTGCGCATGGCCCTGATCGCTTCCATCGTTATCTCGTCGTTTGTGGCGAGCACGCGATCGATTTCGGCGCGCACCTCCTGAAGCTGATCGGGATGCGTCGCCAGCAGGTACAGCAGCCACGAGCTCAGCGTCGTGGTCGTTTCATGCCCGGCCACCAGCAAAATGTTGACATGCGCCAGCAGTTGCTCGTCACTCAGCGCGTCGCCGTTCTCGTCGCGGGCGTTGACCATCATCGCCAGAATGTCGCTGCGATCATTTTCGGGGATGCCGCGCCGCTCGGCGATAAGTTGGTACAAGACGGGCTGCAACCGGTCGCGGACGGGCAGAACATGGGCGAGCCATTCTTCATCGCTGGAAATGTTCGCGTCTTCGCCGGCGTGGAGCAGCGCATAGAACAGGTCGCGCAGGTGATCGACGGTGGGGCCGGTTCGGAAGCCGACCAGCGTTTCTGCGGCGACATCGAAGGTGATTTTGCGCGCTTCTTCGTACAGATCCACTTCATCACGCGCGGCCCAGTCGCGGCTGCGCTCGGCAATCACGCGGTTCATGATCGGCAGGTAGCGCGACATGTACGCGATGGTGAAGGCCGGATTCATCATCTTGCGATGGCGGTCGTGCTCGGGCGGATCCATGTTCAGCAACCCTTTGCCCATGATTTCACCGACATGCGGCGTCCAGCCAAGATCGTGGCTGAAGTGCTCGCGCTGGGTCTGCATGACGAATTTGTTGGCCTCTGGCCCGACCAGAAACACGACGCGCCCGCCATCGGGCCAGTCATGCTTAAAAATTGGGCCGTGCTCGCGCGCCATTTGCGAGAAGAAGCGCAGCCTGTCGCGCGCGTAATTTTCGGGAAACTGAATGGTGGGCAGATCATCAACAGTTTTGAGGCTAATAGTCATGGCTTCCTCACCTTTTTTCAAGGAAATGAAGGAACTGATAGGAACTACAGAAATGGACGCGCCGGAGTGGAAAAAGTTGCAGATAGTAGAAACGCAGATGACAGAAAACGAATGACGAGGGAACACAGGAGCGAAGGAACAAGGGAACGCAATTCACCCTGTCATCTTGTCATCTTGTCCTCCATGCATTAGCTTCAGCCCCACGCCATGCGCTGACCTTTAAGGGCATGGCGCAGCGCGATAATCTCGCGCCGCAGATCGTCGGTTTCGTCGCAGCGCTGGTAGCGATCGGCCATGCGAACGCGCGATTTGCAGAACGCCAGCTCGGTTGTGAGGTGGTGCAGCCGCCGCACCTTCCAAAAACATGCCCACCCGCCGACCAGCATGGCGTGGGACTGATGTTGTAACCGCCGCATGGAAGAGGTTATTTCCTGGTAGTCGTCAATCGACAGCACGCCATCGGCCACTTCATCGAGTAGCTCGCGCTCCATCACCGCTCGTTCGCCGCGCCACGCCAGCACGGCGACCAGCAACACAACCAGAATGCCAACGAATTGCACCAGCCACGACGCGACAACCCCAACTGTGGTGGCCTCGCTGACGAAATAGTTGTGCATGGCATGAAACAGCACCGCCAGCAGAAAGCCGCACGCCAGCACCAGCCCTTTCAGCACCGGATCGCGCTGATGGCGGACCAGCCCAAAGGCCAGGCCAACCATGCTGGTGAAAAAGGCGTGGTTCATACCAAAAAGTATGCTCCGCAACCAAAATAGTGTAGTCACATTGTCGTAGTGAAGGAAATACAGCGCGTTTTCCGTCATGGAAAAGCCGAAGCCGACCAGCGCGCCGTACACAATGCCGTCGAGCGGGCCGTCAATTTCGCGGCGCGCCCAGGTGTACAGGCCAACAACGGCCAGCCCCTTGAGCAGCTCCTCGATCAGTGGCACAACGCTCCAGTTTGAGACTTCTGGCCCGAGCAGGCGCGGCTCAAGCGGCACAAGCACGAACAATTCCACCAGCAACGCCAGCGCGAGCGCAGGGATTGCGCCCCACCAGAACGCGGCGAATATCAACGAGAGCGGTTCTTTCTCGTAGCGGTCGAGCCACCACAGCAGCAGGCTATACACCGCCGTCGGAATTGCGGCGGCAATTATTGCAGTGAGGAGTGTCATAACGATACGGTGACAAGCTGACATGGTGACAAGATGACACTGGTAACAATCGTCATCTTGTCATCTTGTCAGCTTGTCATTAATTACGCCTCAATGTTTAGCTCCGCCAACCGCTTGTCCGTCGGCGTGCCTTTGGCATCCCAGCCGTGGCGCTTGTAATACTCTGGCAGCATGCTGTCGAGCGCGGGCAGGTGATTGGCGGCCAGCCCGTCGCCAAGCGGCTCGGTGCGCCAGCGCACGGGCAGCGTGTCGGCGCTGCTGACGGTGCTGTGCTTCTGCATGAATAGACGTTCGACAGTGACAATGCGTTCCCCAAGCCGCGCAAGATCGGCGCTGCCGAACGGGCGGCCCAACGATGCAGAAAGCAACTCCGTGAGGTCGGCAGGCGTGACCTGGTAGGCCATGAGCGCGAGGCGGCGGCACACCCCGGCAGCGTCGAGCGCGGCGGCAAAGCGTTCGTGCCAGATCAGGCGGGCCACTTTGCCGTCAGTGTTTTGTGGCGAAGGCGCGCCATCCGGCACCCACGCGGGCCGATCAGGCAACAGTTCGGCATAGTCCATGGAATAGCGGTAATCGCCGCCAATCGGCGAGGTCGCCAGCGCCAGCGCCAGTTCCTGCCCGGCGCGCGGATCGAGGCCAGGCATGGCAAGCCCTTTGACGTGCGGTGCCCAGGCCGAACTGCCCCAGAAAATCTCCTGCATCTCGCCGACGCCGAGCGACAGCATGTCGCGCTTTTCCTGCTTCTGCCCCAGCCGCTCGACCGCCTCAAGGATCGCGTCTTCGTCGCCCCAGCCAATTGCGCCGGTGCGGCTCAGCCCCTGCTCCTGACATTCCATCAAGAAAGCGAGCGCCGCGCTGGTGGAGGCCGTGTCGAGTCCCAGGCGCAGGCAGCGGTCAGCTACCGTCGCCAAAGCTTCCAGGCTGGTGATGCCGCACTGAGCAGCGAAACCGGCGACTGCCTCAAGTTCGGGATATGCGGCTGTGCCGCCGTTCGGGCGCGTGTAGCGGCTGTGGCATGACAGCGGGCAACCTTCGCAGCCGAAGCCTTCACGCGGCGCGTGCTGCGCCAGCGTCGTGCGAGTAATCCCATGGATATGCGCGCGGCCTTGCTGGCCGTTGTAGCTCGTCAGCGCGCCGTTTTCTTTTGCGAATGGCAGGTAATAATTGCTGCCGTACTGCGTGATGCCTGCCGCAAGCGGGCTGCTGCCCGCCCGCTGCGCGATCTGCGCGCTGACGGCCTGCGCGCGCGGCAGATCGGCCACGCGAACGGGCACGCTGTCGCGGATGGCGATAGCTTTGATGCGTTTGAAAGCCATCACCACGCCAGTGCCAGCCGGTTCAGCCATGAAGCGTCCATCGGCGACGATGCTGCTATAGGCCACACCAGCCTCGCCAGCCGGGCCGACGCAAATCACCCGGTAGTCCGCGCCGAGCGCATGGCGCAGCACCCGATCGGTCGCAACGGTATCGAGGCCGAGCAGATCGCCAGCCGGGCGCACTGCGACTTTCGGCCCATCAATCGTGATAAAGCACCAGTTCTCGCTCCGGCCCTGAATGGTCAGCGCGTCGTAACCGGCCCGCCGCAGCGCCGCGCCCCACGCGCCCTGCGCCCATGAATGAGCGATCGCGCCCGTCAGCGGCGAGCGGGTGCTTGCCACGAATGTGCTTGTTGCAGGAATGGCTGTGCCAGTGAGCGTACCAGTGCTAAAGACGAGCAGATTGGCCGGTGACAGCGGGCCAGTGCCGGGCGGCAGCCGATGAGTCAGCAGCCATGCCGCAGCACCGCGCCCGCCTGCATACTCCTGCTCGACGGCTGATGGCAATTCCTCTGGCTGCACCGTGTTGGTGTCAAGATGAATTTGCAGCACGCGAAGCGCCATAATAACTCCATTAGTTCATAGCGATGAGTTTTGAATGATGAGTTATGAGTTGAGGAAAGTTCCTTTATTCAACACTCACAACTCACAACTTTTAGCTCTTAGCTTTAACGGGATGCCCCAAATAGATCGGCTCCAATAGCGCCCGATCATCGATGTCGCCCTGCCTGAAGCGCGTCCATGCCAGTTCCGCCAGAAAGCCGGGCCGCCGCACGTTGGCCGCGGGTGCAGGAAATAGCGCATGCTCGCCCAGCCGCTCCTGGAGTGTCGGCGTCACCTCGCCGTCCAGATCGCCGCAGAACAACGTGTCGCTCTGCACCTCGGCGCAGATCTCGTCAAGCGTCACATTGCGCGGCTCGCCGGTGCGCTGCCATGCCGCATCCATGCTGAACGACGCCGTCGCAAAGCGGTCGCGCCCCAGCCGAATGATCGGGTAAACCTGCAATCCCGGGCGCTGATGCTGGTAGGCCAGTGCGTCGAGCGTGCCGACGCCGACCAACGGCAGGTCGCACGCCAGCGCCAAACCTTTGGCAGTGCTTATACCAACCCGCAAGCCGCTCCAACTTCCCGGCCCAAGCGCCACGCCGACAGCGGCAATGTCGCTGCGGGCGCGCTGCACATGCTGAAGCAGCAAATCCAACTGCGGCAGCAACTGCACTGTGTGGTCGCGGCCAGAATGCCAGACGCTTTCGCCAATGACGCCGGTTTCATCATACAGCGCAACGCCGGTGAAGGTTGTGGATGTGTCGATTGCTAACAACATGGCTCCACCATCACGCGAACGCCGCGCGCTTCAGCGCATCGACCAGTGTTTCGTAGCGCTCGCCACGCGGCACGAAACGCAGCACGCGCTTGGTTTCGCTCAGGTGGCGCAGATGCACGGCGACATGCTCAAGCGGCAGCCAGTCCTGCGCCCGCTCGGCCCATTCGATGATGCACACGCCATCGCCGCCCAGCGCGTTGTCCAGCCCAATGCCTTCTAGTTCGGCTGACGCCTCGATGCGGTACAGGTCGGTATGGTAAATCGGCATGCGCTTGCGCTCAGCCCCGGCGCGGTACTCATTCATCAGCACAAAACTGGGGCTCGTCACCAGATCGTCTGAGCCAAGCCCCTGCGCGATGCCCTTCACAAAATGCGTCTTGCCCGCGCCAAACTCACCCAGCAGCAGCACGAGATCACCCTGTTGGAGTAACTCGCCGAGGCGCTGCCCGACGCGGATGGTCTGGGCCGGGCTGTGGCTGATGAAATCCAGCATGTGCGGTGATTGCGCGCTCGGTTGTGGTTGTGTGCTCATACCGAAATATTGTAGCACAGGTCAAGCGCCAAAGCGTAACAAGGATGTGGAGGAACTAAGGGAACTCGGGAACTAAGGGAACTGAAGGAACTGAATTGTCTGATTTCCTTCAGTTCCTTAGTTCCTCATTTCCTTAAAACTGTACTTGCAGCATCAGTCGGCCAAACTGGAGTTGGTCGCCGTTCTGGAGTGGCTGTGGCTGGCGCGGCTGCAAGCGCTGGCCATTCACAAACGTACCGTTGGTGCTGTCGAGATCTTCAACCACGATTTGCCCGTTCTGCACGAGCAGCCGCGCATGGCGACGCCCAACACCCTGATCGAGCGCGTCATAACCGCCCAGATCGACATCCGGCGTAAAATGGCTCACCGGGTCGGCGCGCCCGATGAGCGCCTGATTCGATTGCGGCAACGGCAACGTCGCGCCCGTGCGGGTCACAGTCAGCCGGGCCGGAGCAAGCGTTGTGCGCGGCGCAGCTTGTGCTGGTACCGGTGCAGGCGCACTGCCAGGTGGCGGCACAGGTGACGGCGCGCGGACCGGCGCTGGCGCGGCAGGGGCAATGCTGGCTGGCTGCGGCGGCTGGTACACTGGCTGTTGCGGAACCGTGACATTTGACGGTGGCGCGGGCACTGCTGCGGCAGGCTTGGCGGGTGCGGCCAGCGGCGCGCCACAATTGTCGCAGAACGCCTCGCCCGGAATGGCTGCCGCGCCACATTGCGGGCAAACGATCGGCCCAACGGCAGGTGCGCTGGCGGGCACGGTGGCCGTCGCGCTGGCCGTCGTGGGAATGAGCGCCGTGCCGCACTGATCGCAGAAACGCGCGGCTGGCGGATTATCGACACCACATTGCGGGCAAAACGGCATGATCGCGCTCCTTCTTGCTGATCTGCAACGTGTTTTCGTTGCGAGACACAACGCATGAGTCTATAAACATATTCTACCAGAAAGACGTTGCGAAACTGAGTATTGTTGCATGCGTTGGCAGGGAATCTGCCAAAGGATTGCACCATGTTCCTATGCTATAATACAAATTTATGATATGTAATCCTTCCTCGCGGTTGGAGCAAAATCGAGGAGTTTATAATGCGACCGTTGATTGGCATTCCGTGTGGCTCATTCCATGATCGGGATTGGTGCCCACCGTTCTACGGCCATCGAAAATCATATATTGACGCTGTTGTCGCTGCCGGCGGGGTTCCGCTGTTGATACCACTTGTTGATGACGAAGAGATTCTGCGCGCGCTGTATGACCGCATTGACGGCCTGCTGCTGGCGGGTGGCGGCGACATCGAGCCGCATCATTACGGCGAGGAACCGCTTCCGGAGCTTGGCACGGTCGACGAGATGCGCGATGCAGTCGAATTGCCGCTGGTGCGCTGGGCAGCGCAGGACGGCATGCCGGTGCTCGGCATTTGCCGTGGCATCCAGATCCTCAACGTCGCGCTGGGCGGCTCGCTGTACCAGGATATTCCTTCGCAGTTGGGCGACGATATCAGCCACAACGGCTCGTACACGCAAAAAGATTGGACCTACATGGTGCATGATCTGAAGCTTGAGCCAACGTCGAAGCTGGCAAACATTATGGGCGTCGAGGTATTTCCAATCAATTCACTGCACCACCAATCGGTGAAGGATGTCGCGCCAGCGCTGCGTCCGGTGGGCTGGGCGCCCGACGGCGTGGTCGAAGCGGTGGAAGGCAACAACGGCCATTTCATGATCGGCGTGCAGTGCCACCCGGAGGCGCTACAGGGCGCGGCTGATCCGCGCTGGCAGGCGCTGTTCAAGCAGTTTGTGGACACCTGCCGCGAACGCATGCTAGCACAGGACGCTGAACTGCTGTCGTAAGCCGCATGACGATAGCATGTATGCGCTGCCATACGAAGGCCGTTGAAATGGCTCCGTTAGCTTGCGTATTGGAGCGGTGGTTATAGCGACCGGCCTTGTGCCGGTCGGCGGCACCCACAAGAGTGCCGCTACAGGTGAACGATGCCGATGCAACATTCCCATCGCCCGATGATCGGCATTCCATGCCGAACCGTCCCCGAAGCGTGGTACCCGCCGGTCGCAGGCAACACTGTCAGCTATCTGCGCGCGGTTGAGGCGGCCGGCGGCATTCCACTGCTTATACACTGTACCCGCGACGCCGAAGTAATCGACGCCCATTACGGGAGCTGCGACGCGCTGCTGCTCGCTGGCGGGCAGGATGTCGATCCGCAGTTCTATGGCGCGGCGCCGCACCCCAGGCTGGAGCAAACCGATCCGTTGCAAGACGAAATCGAGATTGCGCTCATTCGCCACGCGCTTCACAGCGGCATGCCGATTCTTGGCATCTGCCGCGGCATCCAGATTCTCAACGTCGCGCTGGGCGGAACGCTATATCAGGACATTCCCTCCGAATTGCCGCATGCGCTCGACCATGGCGCATCGAACGAGCAACGCGGCATGGATTACCTCGCCCATGCTGTAGCGCTCGACGCACATTCATGGCTGGCGCGGCAACTCGACGCCACGGAACTGCTCGTCAACACCGTGCATCACCAGGCGCTCGACCGTGTAGCCGATGGGCTGCGCGTCGTGGGCAGCGCGCCGGACGGCGTGGTCGAAGCGGTGGAAGGCACCGGCAGCGGCTTCGTCGCCGGCGTGCAGTGCCACCCGGAAATGCTGTGGGAACAGGCCGATCCGCGCTGGGCGCGCATGTTCGAGCGCTTCGTGCAGGTGGCGCGCGGCACACCTCCTGTACGATAATCGCATGAAGCCTGACTTTACATACTCCTTGACATAGATAAAAAATATCGCTATAATTAGTGTATATGTAACACTAAAGGAGTGGTATGTCTGAACATGCTTCAAACTATGATGCATCCAAATACGACCGGCCATCCGTCACCGTTGACGTGGTGATCTTCACGTTGCTGGAGCGCGAGTTGAACGTGCTGCTGGTACAGCGCAAGCGCTGGCCTTACGAAGGCTACTGGGCCATTCCGGGCGGCTTTATCAACATGGATGAAAGTTTGGATAGCGCCGCGCGCCGCGAGCTTGAGGAAGAAACCGGCGTGCGCGATGTGTACCTGGAGCAGCTTTATACCTTCGGCAACCCCAGGCGCGACCCGCGCACGCGCGTGATCAGCGTGGCCTACTTCGCGCTGGTTAGCTCCGATACGCAATCGATCCGCAGCTCGGACGAAAGCACCGAGGTGCGCTGGTTTCCTATTCGGCGGCTGCCCGGCCAGCTCGCGTTCGATCATGAAGCGATTCTCGCATCGGCCATGGATCGGCTGCGCTCCAAGCTTGAATATACAACGTTGGCGTTCCAGTTGCTGCCGGAGGTGTTCTCGATTCTGGAACTCAAACATATCTACGAGCAGATTTTGGGCGAAAAACTCGATAAAGGCAATTTTTACCGCAAAATCAAGGATGCCAATGTGCTGGAAGACACCGGCATGCGGCGCGAAGGCCGTGGCCGCCCGACGGCGCTGTACCGCTTCCGGCGCGACCGTGGCGATGAGCAGTTTGTATTTCGCTGGCGCGAGGCGCGCATTGAACCAAAAAACAAATAAAGGAGGCCCGCATGACCACGCGAGCAACCCTTGTGGAGCATTCCCGCCCGTTTCTGAACTATTTAGATGATTGGTACACACATTTGTCTGCGTTGCCGCTCGAAGAACTGATCGGCGGCGAGCCGGAGCGCGTGATCATGATTTCCGTGGATGTGATCAACGGCTTCTGCAAAGCGGGGCCGCTGGCGAGCGAGCGCGTCGGACGAATCGCGCAGCCGATTGCCGATTTGTTCCAGCGCGCCCACGATCTTGGCGTGCGCAACTTCGCGCTGACGCAGGACACGCACGACCCCGACACGCCCGAGTTCGAATCCTACCCGCCGCATTGCGTGCGCGGCACCGACGAAAGCGAGGCGACTGATGAGTTGAAGCGGCTGCCGTTCTTCGACGAGATGGCAATTTTCCCCAAGAACGCGCTCAGTTCGCACCTGCACACCGATCTCGATCCGTGGATCGCCGAGCGCCCGCAGGCCGATCGCTTCGTGGTGGTGGGCGATTGCACCGACCTTTGCACCTATAATTCGGCCATGTACCTGCGCATGGACGCCAACGCCCGCAACCTTCAGCGCCGCGTGGTCGTCCCAGCCGATGTGGTGGATACGTTCGACACGCCAGTGAGCGCCGCGCGGGAACTTGGCATCAAAGCTCACGACGCCGATCTGCACCACGTTTTGTTTTTGCATCACATGGCGATGAATGGGGTTGAGGTGGTGAAGCAACTGAGCTAATAATGCTCGAACAAAGAACAAAGGGTAAAGAACACATTATTGATGATTACCTTTTGTTCTCTGTTCTTTATTCTTTGTTCTTTTTAATATGATTTTATTTTTCGGCACCCGACAAGTCGTTCGCGACGATGACCGACCAGGCGGCGGCATGCAGCAGTGTCCGCGCTGCGGTCAATATGCCATGTTCAAGCCGCGCGTGGCGCGCACGTATTTTCACGTCTTCTGGATTCCGCTGATTCCGCTTGGCGCGGGCCAGCCAATCGTGGAATGCCAGAACTGCCACGCCCGTTTTGCTGCATGATTAAACTACGAAGAACACAAAGAGTACGAAGATTTGTTTTCTTTATTCTCTTTGTGTTCCTGTGCCTTCGGTGAGATAGCATGAACGATGCACAACGAATAAAACTCTCAAGGTTTCTGGCGCTGTTGCTGCGCCACCGCGCCCATGAGCACGGCCTCGCGCTCGACCCGGAAGGCTTTGTGCCACTCGATGAATTGCTGGCGGCGATCAACCGCGCGCAGGGTTGGGATTGGGTGCGGGCTGCGGACATCGAGGAGGTGATCGCCCGGCAGGTGCGACGCCGCTATGAAATCGTGGACGGCGACATCCGCGCGATCTACGGCCATTCGCTGGAGGTGGAAGTGCGTTATCCGCAGGTCACGCCGCCAGCGGTGCTGTTTCACGGTACGGCGCGCCGCTTCGTCGAAGCTATTTTGCGCGAGGGGCTGCGCCCGATGGGCCGCCAGTACGTTCACCTGACCGACGATCCGGCGCTGGCGCAAGTCATTGGGTTGCGGCGTGACGATCAGCCCGCGATCCTGCACATTGACGCCGCCGGAGTGCAGGCTGCTGGAATTGGCTTCTTTCAGGCCGATAATGGCGTCTTCCTCGCCAGGCACATCCCGCCAGAGTTCATCAGTGAATGATCATGCGCTCTGCACGTTGGTGTTGTGACCGTACATGTCACAATGCGCTGGTATACTGTGTGTGGGTAGCGACGAGTACATACACCTAACGACGAATGACAAATAAAAACGCCTTCTGCATGAACACGCGTGCAGAAGGCGTTTTTATTTGTCACTGAAGAATGACCTCAGAGTCACAGCC
>DASTWM010000027.1:0-7555 GCA_035765855.1 Roseiflexaceae bacterium | reverse complement strand
CCAGCACATTCCGGTGCTCATGCTGACCCGCCGCGAAGAAGCCCATGATGCGCTGATCGGTATTCAGGCCGGCGCAAATGACTATATTCCAAAAGACTCTTTTGCGGAACATAATCTTGTGGAAGCCCTGCGCCAGCTCGGAGTATTGTAAAAGGTAAAGCACATGGCGGATGTATTTCGTCCGATGACTGTGCGCAGCGAGCACGATGTTGTTGTGCTGCGCCAACGTATTCGTGAAGCTGGGCGGGCGACGGGTCTCACACTGACGCAGCAGGCGAAACTGACGACGGCTGTCAGCACGATCACACGCCGCCTGTTGCTCAGGTGTTCGCAGATCATGTGTGGCATCGCTATGGATGAGCAGAATCAATCGCCCATGTTCGTGGTGGAGTGCAGATTTACGGAGCAAACGCCTGCCGACGGCGCTCAAGCGGGCGCGCATGCCCTTGAATTGCACGATGTGCAGGCGCTGGTCGACGAGGCCAGCGTGGCGCGTGCCAGTGGCGAAGCACTGCTGATATTGCGCATGCGTATTGCTGCATAAAAGAGAAACAACAAGGCAAACCCATGCAATCAGACATGACAAATAATCATACCGCTGCTCCGAGCAACGACTCGTTGATTGCGCTCCTGTTTGCGCTTGGACCGCAATGCTATGCGCTACCGCTCGCCGACGTGCGCGAAGTGGTGCGCGTTTCCGCGCTGCTCACGCTTGCGGGCGCACCACCAACGCTGTGCGGCCTGCTCAATCTGCGCGGCCAGCATGTGCCGGTGCTCGATGGGTGTGTTCTGATGGGCCTCCCCGCAGCCTACGATCTCAATAGCCAGATCATCATTATCGGCCGTGATCAGCCGCAGATCGGCCTGCTGGTGCCAGCCGTTGAAACGGTTGAGGCGCTGCTGTGCGACCGGGATATGTCCCATGGACACGCCGCCGCCTTCATCCGCGCCGTGGCGCACCGCGGCGACACATCGGTGGTGGTGCTGAACGCGGATGTGCTTGCAACCTGCGATATCGAGATGGCGGACGCGCCTTCACATCCATGACACACGAGAAACCCATGCGCGTGCTGATCGTTGACACTGTTCGGGCCGAGTGCCAGCGGCTTGCGTCGCTGGTAACCAGCGGCGGCTTTGAGGTCGTCGGCACTGCGACGCAGGGACACGAAGCGCTCGCCGCCGCATGCGCCTTGCAACCAGACATTATCGCCATGCACGTCGATCTGCCGGGCATGAACGGCTATCTCACCACCCAGCAGATCATGCAGCAATGCCCGACCCGCGTCGTGCTCATGACCAGCGCTGCGTCAACGGAGCAGACCCAGGCCGCGCAGGCAGCCGGAGCGCTCGCGCTGGTCGTGAAGCCGTGGCGCGCCGCCACCGACTGTGAGCGCACGCTCATGGCCTTTCTTGCAACCCTTCGGACGATGGCGCGCGTCCCGGTCATCACGCAGCATGCCCGCCGCCCCTTTCCACTGCACGACACCACGCCCGGCAGCAGGGATGCAGGTTCATCAAATCCAGCTGGAGCATCGTTTCCTGCTCCGCAGGTGCTGGCTATCGCGGCCTCCACCGGCGGGCCAGCAGCCGTGCAGGCGGTGTTGCAGGGGCTTGGCGCGCAGTTCCCGCTGCCGATTCTGCTGGTGCAGCATATTACATGTGGCTTCACCACCGTATTTGCAGAATGGCTGAACAGGGCGATTCCACACACAATTGTCATTGTCGAAGGCGAGACGCGACTGCAACCGGGAAGCGTGTACATGGCCGCCGACAGCCATCATCTTCTGGTGCGGATGCGTGGGTTCGTGGCGCTTTCCAATGCCAGCGAGGCTGATCGCTACTGTCCGAGCGCGGATACGCTGTTTGCATCGGTCGCAAGCGTGTATGGGCAGCAGGCGCTTGGGGTTATTCTGACGGGCATGGGCGACGATGGCGCGCGGGGATTGGATGCGCTCCGGCGCGCGCGTGGCTGGATCGTGGCGCAGGATGAGGCAAGTTCGGTCGTCCATGGCATGCCGGGTGCCGCAATTGCCGCCGGTGCTGTCACGCATGTGGTGCCGCTTCAGGCTATTTCGACGCGCATCCTCCAGCACCTTCAGCAATTTACGTCTCAGGAAGGAAAGGATAGCAGCCGTGATTCCCGCGCTTAGCGATGCCCTTTACATCCAGTTCCGCGATCTGATCCGCGACCGCTGCGGCCTTTCCTATCCCGATCGCAAGCGGGATGACCTGGCGCATGCGCTTGGCAGTGCTGCCCAACGCGCTGGCTATCAGAATCTCGAGTTGCTGTATGCTGATGCGGTGAATGGCGGGACGGCATGGGAGCTGCTCGTGACCTCGCTGACTATCGGCGAGACGTATTTCTTTCGCAACACACCGCAGTTTGCAGCCCTGCGGCAGCATATTGTGCCGGATATCATTAGCCGGCGCGGCGAATCACGGGCGCTGCGCTGCTGGAGCGCCGGGTGCGCAACCGGCGAGGAACCCTACTCGATCGCCATGCTTCTGACAGATCTGCTTCCGCAGCATGATATCTGGCAGGCGAGCATCCTCGCGACCGACATCAACGCCGATTTCCTGGCCCGCGCGCACGGGGGATTGTACGGCGATTGGTCCTTCCGCGAGATGAGCGCGGAGCAGCGCAATCGATTTTTCACTCCTGAAGGTGGGCGCTGGCGGCTCCATGCCGATATTCGCCGCATGGTACACTTCACTCAACTTAATCTTGTTGACGTAACATATCCATCTATCCTGAACGGAACAACGGCCATGGACCTCATCCTATGCCGGAATGTGACGATCTACTTTGATGAAGCGACCACGCGGCAAGTGGTGCAGCGGATGTACGACGCGCTGACGCCGGGAGGGTGGCTGGTTGTCGGGCATGCCGAGCCGCAGACGAGCATCTACCAGCAGTTCGAAGTGCATAATTTCCCCGATACCATCATCTACCGGAAGCCGTTGCAGGCGGCGCTGTTTGTCAGCAGCACGCGCGCGCGCGCCGATGCTTCCTGCTCGCCTGCACCGATGGCCGCGCGCTCAATGCCCATGCTGACGGCAGCGCCCAGCATGCCTGTGCCAAAGCAGCATGTGGCTGTCGAGCCGGTAGACAATCGGCATGCCGCATCCACCGCCGGGCATGATGTGGAGGCGCTGCTTCGGAAAGCGCGCACTCATCTCGATAATGGCGCATGGCAGGAGGCCGAAGCGGCCTGCCAGGTGGTGCTGGCGGAGCAGCCATTGTGCGTCCGGGCGCACTATTTTCTCGCGCTGGCCTACGAACATCAGGAGCAGCTTGCTCATGCGCTGGCAAGCTACCGCCGCGCGGTCTTTCTTGACCGGACGTGGATCAGCGGGCAGATTGGCATGGCGCGTATATGGCAGCGCATGGGCCAGGCGAACAATGCACGGCGCGCATATCAGAGCGTGGTACGACAGATAACTGAGCAGCCGCTGCTGGCGCATGCTCATGATGCAGACGAGATGACCACCGCTGAATTGCTGGCGTTTGCGACCCACCAGCTTACAGCGCTTAGCAGAGTAACGAATGGGGCTGGCTCGCATTCGTGATTCTCACCATCATCGTATAGCGGTAGCGGAACGACGATGCTCCTTCCAACACACTTCGACCGTCACCGAAGGGTTGATGTGGTATGCTTACGGCACAGTGATTGGACTGTGCTCATTATTCAGGGAGCGTCGACGTATGACAGCAGATCCGAACTTCGCCCGCACCGCCGCCCTCATCGGCGATCCGACGCGGGCAGCCATGCTTGCCGCGCTGCTTGGTGGCAGCGCGCTGACGGCCAGCGAACTTGCACATGGCGCGGGTGTGTCGCCGCAAACGGCCAGCACGCACCTTGCGCGCCTGCTTGACGGCGGATTGGTGCGCGTCGTTGCGGCAGGCCGACATCGCTATTACCAGCTTGCAACGCCCGATGTGGCGCGGGTGCTCGAATCTCTGGCGACCATCGCAGCGCCCGCCCCGATCAGGTCACTTCGGCAATCGGAAAATGCCCGTGCGCTGCGCTTTGCTCGCACCTGTTACGATCATCTCGCGGGAACAGTGGGCGTCGCGCTTACGGAGCGCCTCGTCGAATCCGAGATCATTGCACATGTCGGCGATACGTATCACGTGACGCAAACCGGTGTGGCATGGCTGGCACAGCGTGGAATAGATGGAGCGCGTGTATTCAATGGTCGTCGGGCGGCTGCGCGGGCGTGTCTGGATTGGAGTGAGCGGCGGCATCATGTTGCGGGCGCATTCGGTGCTGTGCTTACGGACTGGCTGCTTGCGGAGGGTTGGTTCAGCCGCGTGCAGAACGATCGTGCATTGCGCCTGACCGACGCAGGACGCGCGGGGTTTGCACGCGAATGGAACCTGCGCTTCGACCTTCAGTAAAGCGCGTCTATACTGCATTATCCAGCACATAAAAACCAGTTTCTCTGCTATTATCTTCCACTGTGCAAGCGCTTACAAGCATAAGCATGGAGATCATATCGTAACGAACGGCGCGGCTGAATACATTTTGGTACTCTGTTTTTGCATGAAGGAATCGTTCACCATGGGGATGTTGGATACGAAAGTGGCCTTTATTACTGGCGGCGCGAGTGGGATTGGCGCGGGCACGGCGGCGCGCTTTGCCGAGGAAGGGGCGCGGGTGGTCCTTGCAGATGTGCAGCGCGATGCTGGCGAACAGGTCCGCGACATGATCATCGCGCGTGGCGGGCAGGCGCTCTATGTCGATTGCGATGTGCGCGACCCGGCCTCGGTCCAGCAGGCCATCGAAGCGGCGGTGAGCCATTTTGGGCGGCTCGATAGTGTGCTTGCCAATGCCGGGATCAATGGCATGTTTGCCCCGATTGACGAGTTACAGCCGGAAGAATGGGAGCGGACACTTGACACCAATCTCAAAGGGACGTATCTCACGGTCCACTTCGCTGTCCCGCACCTCAAGCAGGCTGGCGGAGGCAGCATTATTATTACCAGCAGCGTGAATGGGACGCGTAGTTTTGCCTACCCCGGCGCGAGCGCCTACAGCACCTCAAAAGCGGGGCAGGTCGCCTTCATGAAGATGATCGCGCTGGAACTGGGCCCGCATAACATTCGCTGCAATGCGATCTGCCCGGGCGCTATCCGTACCAACATCGGCCAGCGCACGGAACGGCGGAATACCGACACCATTGGGATCGCCGTCGCGCTCCCGAAGGGCAGCCCAGCCATCAATCAGGGCCGGGCCGATCCCGGCGAGGTCGCCGATGTGTGCCTGTTCCTCGCGTCGAACCTTGGCCGCCATGTGTCGGGCGTCGAGATCTTTGTGGACGGAGGCGCATCGCTCGTATTCTGAGACGGCGCGTGGGGCAACGCTATCTCGAATGGGGTAGCGTTGTCCGTATCACAGGCAAGTCACGCGCTTTCCGCTTGTATATGACTCGATCGCTGCGTAGGCAAGGGCCAGGGCGCGTCGACCGGCGCGGGCATGGATGGGCGGTTCGGCTCCGGCTTTGAACGCGGCCAGAATCGCCTCGATATGCGTGTCAAATGTGCGATGGAACTCGCGATCATAATCGTTGAAGTAGCCAGCCTGCCATGTTTCCCCGGTTTCATTGCCGCGCGCATGAAAGGTGTAGCGCTGCACGGTGTCCTCAACCATGATGCGCCCATCGGTGCCGTTAATCTCGAGCAGATGGGTGCCGGGATATGCGTACGATGAATCGTATGAGCCGACCAGGCTGCCCACTGCCCCGTTCGTGAAGCGCAGCGCCAAGATTAGCGTGCTGTACCCTTTGCCGGTGATGTCGGTCATTTCAGCCGAAATCGACGCGATCGGCCCGCACAGGTATTCGAGCAGATCGAAGCCGTGACATTGGGTCTCAATCAGATTAGCGTGCGGATGGTCGCTGCTTCCTTCGCCTCCGAAGCGCCATGTTGCAAAAACAAGTTGGCCGAGCCGCCCATCCATAATGGCCTCATGGGCAAGCTGTACGGGGCGCGCGTAGCGGTGATTGAAGTTGATTGCGAAAAAAAGGTTACGGCGGACGGCCTCATCGATCAGTGTATCCGCCTCGGCCAGATCAAACACCAGCGGCTTTTCCGCCAGCAGCGGCACCCCGGCCTGAATGACCTGCAACGTAGCAGCGAAATGTCCTTGATTCGGCAGACACAGGCTCACCAGATCGGGCTGCTCCCGCTCCAGCATCTCGTCGATGTCGCAATAGGCCCGCGTACCGAACTCGGCGGCACGCGCCGCGGTGCGCTCAGGCGTGCGCCCGACAATCGCGCACAGGTGAACGTCGGGCCGGGCGGCGAAAATCCGGGCATGCTGCCGCCCCCAGCCACCGGCACCAATCACGGCAACCTTGATCTGTTGCTGCATGCTCATTGCTCGATCACCACCTTTCCGGTCGAACCGGCAAAGAACAGTTCAAACGCATGTTGAATATCGCTGACGGGATAGCGGTGGGTGATGATCTGGCCGAGGTACTGCCGGTGGGTGCGCAGCAACGCGAGCGACGCCGGCAGTTCGTTGAAGCAGAAGTATTCGCTGCCCAGCACCGCCCGCTCCGGCGCGATCAGCATGGATGAGACGGTCAGGTGGACCTCTTCGCCGTGGCCGACGCACACCAGCGCGCCACGCTTGCCAAGCAGATCGAGAGCCGCCTGGCGCGCCACCGTTTTGCCGCTGGTGTCGATTGCCATGTCGACCGTCTCGAACCCGGCGGCTCGCGCGCCGTCGATCAGGTTCTGGTTACGCAGATCGATAGGCACGCCGCCGAGGCGCTCGGCCAGGGCCAGCCGGTACGGAACAATGTCGGAGATGAGCACTGGCGTTGCCATGCCAAGCAGCAGCTTCGTCATGGCCAGCATGCCCAGGCCGACCGGACCCGACCCCGTGATGAGCACCGACTCGACATCGGCGCGTATCTGAAGCCCGCGCTTGATCGCGTGCGCGCTGGTGCCCATGACATCCAGCAGCATGGTCGCGTCAGCGAGCGGAATGTCATCATCGACGGGGAAGAAAATATGCTCGCTGACCGTCTCGAACGCGCCGTAGCCGCCATCTTTGTTGAAGCCCATATCGCCGCGCTTGTTGAGGCACTGGTTGGTGAAACCCAGGCGGCAACTGCGGCAATCGCCACAGTAGTCCATCAGGAACACGACGCCGGGCGTGCCAATCGGCGTGTGCGTTCCCGGCCCGGCAGCCACGACGATTCCGGCCGTTTCATGGCCGGGGGTCACAGTTGAGCCGTTGGCAAACTGCCCACGTTCCGAGCCGCACAGCGCATTCGCTTTGACTTGCAGGAGCAATTGCCCTGATCCTGGCGCGCCAACCGGCTTTTGAATAACACCGATATGTCCTTTGCCAACAAAATGCGGGACGCTCATCGTCGTTGGAATTGTACTGGCGGTCATGAATAGCTCTTTCTTTCAGTGCCAAAGGCGGGCGCTCGCGCGGGGCTGTAAGATCGTGCGGCCAGATCAGGAGCTATGATACCTGCTTGTAGCTTTTCAATCAAGATCGTACCGCGCTCAGTTCTTCCAGGCTGCGATCAT
>DASTWM010000026.1:0-15254 GCA_035765855.1 Roseiflexaceae bacterium | reverse complement strand
ATGTCGTTGTCGTTACCAAAATAGGTCCGTCCGATATGGTTGTTATTATAACCGTCTATGTTGAGTAGCAGGTGACTTATGTCAAACAAAGCACGGCCAGTAGATCAGCTTATCTGCGCGCATTGCGGAAAGCCAGGAGCGCGTATCCGCCACATCACACGAAGCTATGGCAAAGGAGAAACGCTTCTTGTGATTGAGAACGTCCCGACAATTAGTTGCCCAAGCTGCGGAGAGAGTTATCTGACGGCTCAGACGCTGCATGAGATCGAACGAATCAAGCAGCAACGTAAGCAGCTTGCGACGACGCGCCCCGTCGCCGTAGCTGAATTCGCACAAGCTGCATAATCTCATATATTGTCGGATTTCGCAGCTCCTCACAATTCCTTCTCATAAATCCGGTAGGTCTTGTAGCGCCGCCCGCCCAGCCGCTCGATAATCCGGTTCATCATGGTATTCGACTCAAGAATCCATGAGCCTTCAATCCGCTTGTAGCCTTTGGCAATCGCTGCGCGCGCCGTCTCGACGTAGAACACTGCGTCAATGCCGCGCCCGCGATATTCCTCGACCACGCCCATGCCCCACAACCGAATCTGATTAACCTTGCGCCGGTGCCACAGAAATTTGAGCGCGCCGAACGGCCACATGCGCCCGCCGCCCGACCATTTCAGCGCTTGATGCAAGTCGGGAAAGGAGATCGAAAAGCCAACCGGCTCGCCCGCCGCTGTTTCAGCGATCAGGATAATATCTTCGTCAAGCATCGGCTTGAGGCTTTTTGCTAAATAATCAGCCTCATGATCGGTAAATGGGACAAACCCCCAGTGCTGCGTCCATGCGCGCTCGTACACGCTCCTGACGCGATCAACCTCATCGCGAAAATCACGCAGATTGGCCTTGCGGATGCGAACACCCTGTTTGTGCATCGCCTTTTCCGCCGCATGAAACACCTTAGGCGGCGCATTGAGCCAGCGCTCGTCCAGGTCGCCGATGTAGGCGTACAAATCCATCACCTTGCCGTAGCCCAGTGCTTCGATGAACGGCGCGTAGTAACGCGGGTTGTGGGTCATCATGACCATGGGCGGCGTATCAAAGCCATCTATCAACAATCCAAGCTCGTGATTGGTCGAAAAATTAAGCGGCCCGCGCATGATCTGCGCGCCCTGCTCGCGCCCCCACGCCTCCGCCGCCGCAAACAACGCCGCCGCAACATCCTGATCGTCAATGCACTCGAAGAAGCCCCAGGCGCACATCTGCTCGTTATGCGCACGGTTGTGATTCTCGTCCACGATCGCGCTGATTGTGCCGATTACGGCACCGTTGTGCCGCGCGAGAAAAAGCTGACCACGGGCATGTTCGAAAAACGGGTTTTTCTTCGGGTCCATGAAATCACGCCGTTCCTCGATAAACGGCGGTACCCAGCTGGGGTCGTCGCGATACAACGTGAAGGGAAACGTGATGAACTCATGCAGCAGGCGCTTGTTTGTGACCGGCTCGATCTGCACTGCGGTGCTGGCAGCGCTGGGTGTGGAGGACATAGCCATGGTGGTATCTCCGGCAGGTTTGATTATGTGTGCAGAGTGTACCACAAAAGTGCTCATATGTTCGGAGGATGGTATAATATGGGCAGTACCCGTTTGATACATGTTGCATCTCAGCGCACAATGTTTGGCATGCTGCGGCGCAACCACACGGAAGAAGAATGACCGATAATCGTCCCCTGCTCATGCTGATCGACGGCCACGCGCTGGCCTTCCGCGCCTTTCACGCGCTGCGCGAATCGGGCCTGCGCGCCTCGACGGGCGAACCAACCTACGCAGTGTACGGCTGCATTTCGATCATGCTCAGCGCGATCGAGGAATACCACCCAACCTACATGGCGGTGTCGTTCGATATTGGCCGCACCTTCCGCGACGACATGTACGCCGAGTACAAGGCCGGCCGCGCCGAAACGCCGGAGGAATTTCACCCGCAGTTGGAGCGCATCAAGCAGCTTGTGACCAGCCTGAACATTCCAATCTACACGGCCGAAGGCTTCGAGGCCGACGATGTGATCGGCACGCTCGGCTGCCAGGCGACGAAGCAGGGCGTCAACACGCTGATTTTGACGGGCGACACCGACACGCTCCAGTTGGTTGATGATCATGTCAAGGTGCTGCTCGCTAACCCGTATGGCCGCAAGACGACCACCAGCGTGTACGACATGGACGCCGTGCTGGAGCGCTACAAGGGGCTTAAGCCGTCGCAACTGGCCGACCTGCGCGGGCTGAAGGGCGATGTGTCGGACAATATTCCGGGCGTGAAGGGCATCGGCGAGGCGGGCGCGATTTCGCTGCTGAATGAGTTCGGCACGGTCGAAAATCTGTACGAACATCTTGATCAGGTGCCGAAGCGCTACCAAAAACATCTTGAACCACAGAAAGAGCAGGCGCTGTTCAGCAAGCATCTGGCGACAATTGTGACTGACGCGCCGGTGACGCTGGATTTGCAGGCCGCCACGCTCCATGACTACGACCGCACGGCTGTGATCAGCCTGTTCCACGAGCTTGAGTTTGGCGCGTCGCTGATCAAGCGGCTGCCACTATCGGGCAGCGGCATGGAAACGGTTGACTTGCCGGAAACCGTTGCGCCAGCAGACAAGGCAGAATCGTCGGATGCTTCTGTCGACGTGCTGGATCTGCCAACCGTGGCGGCACCGACGAGTGATGGCCCGAGTGCGCCGCAGCAGCTCGCCATGTTCGAGGTGCCAGCGGCTGAAACACAGCAGATCGAAGCCGGCAAAGCCTTTGGCGATTACCGGGCCGTGCAAACTGAAGACGATTTGAGCGAGTTGCTGACCGAACTGACTGCCGCGCCCGCCTTCGCGTTCGACACTGAACTGAACGGCCTGCGCCCGCTGCAAGATGAGTTAGTCGGCATCTCGATATCGACCCGGCCCGGCAAATCATGGTACGTCCCGTTCGGCCACACGCAGGGCGAGCAACTGCCGCGCGCGACAATTCTCAATGCGGTGCGCCCGTTCTTCGAGGACGCCAACCTGCCGAAGTTTGGACACAACGCCAAGTTCGATGTCGAGGCGCTCAACCACGCTGGCGTCGAGGTCAACGGCGTCACGTTCGACACCATGCTGGCGGCGGCGCTGCTCGACAAGCGCAAGGGCTTGAAAGACCTGGCGTTTTATGAGTTGAAGCTGCCGGAACCCATGACGGCGATTGAGGAACTGATTGGCAAGGGTAAAACGCAGATCACATTCGGCGAAGTGCCGGTTGAGACGGCCACCAACTACGCCGCCGCCGATGCCGACATGACCTTTCGGCTGGTCGAGCCGCTGCAAACCCATCTTGCCGAAGTGCCAAAGGTGGAGCAAATCTTCACCCGGCTCGAAATGCCGCTCATGCCGGTGCTGGCGCGCATGGAAGAAAACGGCATCATGGTGGATGTGGGCGTGCTGCATGCGCTCAGCGAGCAGCTTGGCGCGCGGCTTCATGAGCTTGAAACCGAGATCCACGCCCTGAACCAGGGGCCGATCAACATTGGCTCCGGCGACCAATTGGCGCAGATGTTGTTCACCAAGCTCGGCCTTGACCCGAGCGGCGTTGATAAAACCAAAACTGGCAAGTATTCGCTCACGGCCATGTCCATGGAGGCGTTGCGCGACCGGCACCACGACGATCCGAACTACGCCGTAATCGACCTGGTGCTGCAACACCGCCAGCTTACCAAGCTCAAATCAACCTATCTCGACGCGCTGCCGGAGATGGTCAACCCCGAAACAGGCCGCATCCATACGTCGTATAGCCAGCTTGGCGCGGCGACCGGGCGGCTCAGTTCCAACGATCCAAACCTCCAAAATATTCCAGTCCGCACCGAGGAGGGCCGCGCCATCCGGCGCGCGTTCATTGCTGCGCCGGGCCATGTGTTCGTCGCCGCCGACTACTCGCAGATTGAATTGCGGGTGCTGGCGCATGTCACGCAGGATCCGAACCTTGTGCAGACCTTTCAGGAAGGGCGCGACATTCATGCGTCAACGGCAGCGCAACTCTTTGGCGTACCCATCGACCAGGTATCGAAAAATCAGCGGCGCGTCGCCAAAACAACGATCTTTGGCATTATCTACGGCATCAGCTCGTTCGGGCTTGCGCCGCGCATCGAGGCCACCCGCTCCGAGGCGCAGGCGCTGATCGACGCGCTGTTCGCGCGCTTTCCCGGCATCCGCACCTATATCGACGACACGCTCAAGATCGGGAAGCAGGAAGGCTACGTGCAGTCGCTGTTCGGGCGGCGGCGCTACTTCCCGGAGCTGCGCACCGGCGGGCCGCGCCGCCAGGCCGCCGAGCGCGAGGCGATCAATGCGCCGATTCAGGCGACCGCTGCCGACATCATGAAGATTGCCATGATCAACGTGGACGAGGCGCTGCGCAGCCGCAAGCTTAAGTCTAAACTGCTGCTGCAAGTGCATGACGAACTGATTCTGGAAGTGCCGGAAGACGAAGTGGGCGCGGCGACCGCGCTGGTGTGCGAGCAGATGGAGGGCGCGTTCGAGATGCGCGTGCCGCTCCAGGTGGATGTCGAGGTCGGGCCGAACTGGCTGGAGATGGAAGACGCGGCACGTTAGCGTGGCTGTCGATGATTATAAACGCCTGTATGAAAGCCTACGCTCTTCATCAATTATTCATGGATACGTGGTACGATGACATGAGCTTTGTGCTACAATACGCGCCCATGTAACCACGTTGGAAGGATCGATAGAACGCATGACGATTGCTGAATCGCCGCCCTTGTTGCAAAATGACTACGACGCGCCGCTCGATCTGCCGGTGTTCTCGGTGGTCGCGCCGGTGTACAACGAAGAAGTGCTGCTACCGGAGTTTTATCAGCGCACCGCCGCTGTGCTGGATTCGCTTGGCGAGCCGTGGGAGCTCGTGTTCGTGAACGACGGCTCGCGCGACCGCTGCCCGGAGATTCTGCGCGATCTGCATGCCCGCGATCCGCATGTGAAGGTCATCAGCTTTTCCAAGAACTTCGGCCATCAGATCGCGATTACGGCGGGTATTGATTACGCCAAAGGGCAGGCCGTGGTTGTGATCGACTCCGACCTGCAAGACCCGCCGGAGGTCATTCCTGATCTGATTGCGGAATGGCGCAACGGCAATCAGGTGGTTTATGCGGTGCGGGCCGAGCGCGAGGGCGAGACGGCCTTTAAGAAGGCCACCGCTTCATTCTTTTACCGCCTGATTCGCAAGATCACCAGCGTGGATATTCCGGTTGATACCGGCGACTTCCGGCTGATGGACCGCAAGGTGGTGGATGCGCTCAAGACCATGCGCGAGCAGAAGCGCTTCATGCGCGGGCTGTCGGTGTGGGTCGGCTTCAAGCAGACCGGCGTGCCGTACAAGCGAGATGCGCGCAAGGCGGGCGAGACGAAATACCCGCTGCGCAAAATGATCCGCTTCGCGCTGGACGGCATCACCGCCTTTTCGTTCCTGCCGCTGCAACTGGCCACCTATTTCGGCTTCGCGGTCGCCGCGCTCAGCTTTTTGTTTCTGATTCTCGTGATTGTGCTGCGGTTGATCAACCCGACCAGCCCGGAACAATCGGCCTTCTACGGGCAGGCGACGACGCTGGCCAGCGTGCTGTTCCTTGGCGGCGTGCAGCTTATTTTCCTCGGTATCATTGGCGAGTACCTGGGCCGCATCTACGACGAGGTCAAGCATCGCCCGCTGTACATCGTAGCCGAGGCACTGGGGTACAAGGACGGCACCGGCAGCAGCCAGTGATCTTGCCGCCGGTCATGGCGCGTGGTACAATATAGAGAGATCGAAGGCTTTGATGCCTGTTTGATGCGCGTATGCGGCAGCGCTCCGGCCTTTGGTCGGGGCGTTTATGTTTAATCCTCACCCGGCGCGGGCGTGCCACCCCTCTCCATGTGGGCGAGGGGCAGGGATGAGGGAACAAAGAAGGAGTAACCCTATCACTGAGCAATTTGTGACGACGACTGTTGATGGTAAGCGCTTGCATGCCACCAAAGCGCCACGCGAACGCGCCTTTCTGGTTGGCGCGGAACTAACGGGCGGGCGCAGCGCATGGTCCGCCGAAGACTCACTTGAAGAACTGGCGTTGCTTGCCGATACGGCTGGCCTCGACGTGGTTGGCAGCGCCTACCAGCGGCTGAAACAGCCGTTCCCCAAGCATTTCATCGGTCCCGGCAAAGCGGAAGAGATTGCCGAATTACGCGAGCAGTTGCAGTACGACGTTGTCGTGTTCGACGACGAGTTGACGCCTGCGCAGACCCGCAACCTTGAGGGCGTCCTCAAGACGCGCGTCATGGACCGCACCAATCTGATTCTCGATATTTTTGCCGGGCATGCCCGCACCCATGAGGGCCGCATTCAGGTCGAACTGGCGCAGTATAAATATCTGTTGCCACGCTTGCGCCGCCAGTGGCTGCACCTTGAACGACAAGGCAGCGGTGCAGGCGCGGGTGGCAGCGGCGCGGGAGGCGTGGTCGGTCTGCGCGGCCCTGGTGAAACGCAGCTTGAGCTTGACCGGCGGATGATTGGTCGCCGCATCACGCTGCTGGAGCAGCAAATCGATCAGGTCCACCGCCAGCGCGAGTTGTATCGCAAGCGGCGGCGCGAGAACGGCGTGCCGGTGGTGGCGCTGGTCGGCTACACCAATGCTGGCAAGTCCACGCTGCTGAACACGTTGTCCGGCGCGGGCGTGCGCGCCGAAGATCGGCTGTTCGCGACGCTCGACCCCACGACGCGGCAGGTGACGCTGCCGGGCGGCCAGCACACCCTGCTGACTGATACGGTCGGATTTATCCAGAAACTGCCGACGCAGCTTGTGGCCGCGTTCAAAGCCACGCTGGAAGAAATCCGCGAGGCTGACGTACTGCTGCATGTGCTCGACATCACGCATGCCAACGCGGCGCAGCAGATGGAAACTGTGCTGGATACGTTGAAGGAACTGGGTGCCGACAAGCGGCCAATCCTGACGGTGCTGAACAAGGTCGATCTGCTGGAGGGCGTGGACGAGAACGAGGTCGCTAATCTGGCCGAAACGTTGGGACTGCCGCCCGATTATATCGCCGTGTCGGCGGCAAAAGGCTGGGGCATCGACACGCTGCTGGCGCGGATCGAAGCAACGCTGGGCGAACAGATGCGGCATGTGGAAGCGTTCATTCCGTACAACCGCAACGACCTGCTGGCGCTGTGGCACCAGCGCGGCATGGTGGACGAGGAGCGCTACGAGGCAGAAGGGACGTACGTGTCCGGCAAAGTGCCGCCTGAGCTAACCGCGCAGCTTCAACGGTACGTGGTGCAATAAAACAATATAGAGACGTGCTGGCGGCACGTCTCTACGCAATAATATATTACTCCACAAACTTGTAGCCGACGTGTCGCACCGTCACAAGATGGCGCGGCATCTGGGCGTTTTCCTCCAATTTAGCCCGCAACCGCCAGATCGATGTAGCCACGATGCTGCGGGCCTGCTTGCCAGCGTAGCCCCACACATGCCGAATAATCTGGTTGTTGGTGCAAACCTGCCCGCTCCGTTTCATCAGGAATGACAGCAGGTGTACTTCGCGCGGTGTCAGGCCAACAGCGCGGCCATCCTGCAGATGGCACACCTGCCGCACCGGATCGAGCGACCAGCCTACGCGTACGATGGCGGACGTTGGTGGCTGGCGCGCGCGTTCGGCCCGCCGCAGCACAGCGTTTACCCGCGCGAGCACTTCGGCAGGCGCGCATGGTTTGGCAAGGTAGTCATCAGCCCCAAGCTTTAAGCCTTTGACGCGATCCTCGGCGCTGGCCTGATGACTGATAAACATGATCGGCACGTCGGAATTGCGCCGAATGCGGCGACATATTTCAAACCCATCCTGATCGGGAAGCTCTGACTCAAGCAGTACCAAGTCTGGCGTTTGGCGCGAAAGAACGTTCAGGAGATCCCGGGCGTTGCTCGCCTGACTAACATGGTAGCGCGTCTGCTCCAATGCATACGTCAGTTGCTGCAAACTCGTTGCATCACTGTCAGCGACTAGAACATGCGGCATAGCTTTGTCCATCCTCCTGTGAGTAGGTCGTCTCGCACAACCGCGAAACCACGTACTAGTTGTAGCATGGTGGATGAGAACTGTCTACGCCGCACTGCTCAAAGAATGCTCAGAGTAGCTTTTGACAAAGAATTAACTATTAAATTCCGGTTAATAGCTTCTACTTCTGCATGTAGTTTGTTGAAAGTTTCTCATGTTATCTTGCTACTTTGTCTCATGTTAGTTGCCAGGCAACGCGCCCTGGAACACGTTATGAAGCATTCTCATCAGCAGAAGGGCCGGAAACATCGCTCGATTGCACGTCTGCTGTTTGCTGAGAATCATCTGATGAGCGCACAAGTCCCAGCGATTCGCCGGTAAGCCGCAGCGCCACACGGGTACGCAGCAAAAAGGTATCGATGACGGTTGGATTGGGCGCTTCGGTCGGCAGCGCCATGACGAAGTGGTTCAATACTTCCGAGCGCTCGCGAATAAGATCGGCCCAGGTCGCATCGGCATGATCGCGTTGAAACGCTTCGAGGTGCAGATCGGCGAACTCGCGCAGCTTCTGGCGCGTGTCGGCGGTGAGGTGGGCTGCCGCGCCGCCGATGGCGTGCGTGTTACCGACCGGCAACAGATGCACGATCAACACTTCGTCCTGCTCCACACGGCGCGAGACGGCATGATCTTCGACGTTGTACGAAGCATCGTTCAGCATGTCGGCCACCTGAAAGCTCATGCCCGCGTGAATACCAGAAATGGCATAGGGGCGCAGCCGCACGCCCGTCCAGCCCGGCAGCAGGCGTTGCTCATCATCGGTCAGTTCAAGCGTCTCAGGGTCGGCAGCCAGCCGCTCGACGAGCGTTTTCCCATCGTCAAGCACATAATCAAACGCGAACCATGTCAGGAATCGTTCCGCGCCGCGATCTTCCAGATCGTCTAATTCGCTCAACTGGTCAGCCGTGTATTTACCTTCCCAGAAGCGCGCCAGCGCCGCCGGAATGTCGGCGGTCTGCTCCTGCGCTGCTGAAATAATTTTGCCCATGAGTTCATCTTGCGCCTGCCATAAGCGGCGCTGTTCGGCCTGCGCGGCTTCTTCAATCGGTAAGTGGCATTGCTTGTATTTTTTGCCGCTGCCACATGGGCAGGGATCATTGCGTCCAATTTTCGCCATGTATGCCTCCTCGCAAATCAGTATCATGACGAGTATACCAGAGCAGAAAACGCGCCGCAATGGCTCCACAGGGCTATGCTATAATCACACCTTCACATTGCAGATTGCAGAGTGCAGAGTGCAGAGCATACTATTCTATGCGCCGCGACTTCCGTGCCATCTTCCTCATGCTGCTCGCCATATATCTGCTAACCGCCAGCGGCCATCTGTATTCTCCTGATGAAGAGGCGATGTATTATGTCACGCAGGGCGTGGCGACCAGCACGGGCGTGACGCTGCCGCAGGGCGATGTGGTGCCGCTGCTGGCGCGGCGCGGGATTGGGCGGCAGCCAGTGTCGCCGTACGGCGTGCTGCCGTCGCTGCTGGCGCTGCCGCTTTACGCTGCTGGATGGCTGCTTTCCGGCACGTCAGCAGGGCCAGTGTACGATTACCTGACGCGCTTTGGCGTAAGCCTGCTGAATGCGCCACTGACGGCGCTGACCGGCGCGCTGCTGTACGTTTTCGTGCGGCGGCCTGGCTACGGAAGACGGCGCGGATGGCTTGCGGCGCTGGCATTCGGCCTGTGTACCTTTGCATGGCCGTACGCGCGCACATTCTTCTCAGAGCCGCTCGCCGGGCTGCTGCTGCTCATGGCTGTGGAACGCGCATGGACATTTCGCTCGACTGGCAACCGCCGGGCGCTGGCTGTGTCCGGTCTGGCTGGCGGGCTGCTGCTGGCAACGCGGCTTGCGGAGGCAGTGGTGCTGCCGCTGCTGGCACTCTACATTGTTTGGAACAGAGAGCAAAGCGCGGAGAACAAAACCAGCAGCTATGCCATCTTGTCTCCTCGTCTCCTTGTCGCTCTGTCACAATGGACAATGTGCCTGATTCCTGGCGTGGCGCTCGTCGCGGGCTATAATATGGCGCGCTTCGGCACGCCGCTGGCGACCGGCTACGGCGACGAGAGCAGCGCCTTCACGACGCCGCTCCTGACTGGCATGTACGGCTTGCTTTTGAGTCCCGGCAAAAGCCTGTTTCTGTACGCGCCACCGGCGCTGCTGGCGATCCCCGGCGCATGGCTGCTGTGGCAACGCCAGCGCGCCACGACTCTGCTGCTCCTGGCATTGGTCAGCACGCATGTTGTGATGTATGCGCTGTGGCATGATTGGGATGGCGGCGGCGTGTGGGGGCCACGCCTGCTGCTGCCGCTTGTGCCGCTGCTCGTCGTGCTGGCTGCGCCGGCATTCGGGCCGGGGGGGCGAGGAAGAAACAATCTCGGCTTGACGTTTGACGCTTTACGTTTTACACGTTCGTCCATCGTCATAACACTGCTGCTCACTCTCGGATTTATCAACGCGCTGGCGGGCGTGCTGGTGAACTTTTCGGTGTATGTGAACAGCGATGTGCCTGCTACGCAACGCATTTACGACGTTGCGCGCTCACCGCTGGTGGCACATTGGCAGATTCTTGCAGATCGGCTGCTAACACGGTATGGCTCGGAACGCTGCGTACTGGGCGACGGCTTTTTTCCTTCTGAAGCCCAGCACGCGCTGCTGCCGCGCTACACTGGCGCGCATGCAACGCTGACCTGTCATGCAGATAGGCCAGTGCTGCTCAACCTCGGCGTGAACGATTACCGACCACCTGCCACAACACCAAGCAACTTATCGCTTCAGGTCGGGGATATGCATGTGGAGCTACCTGCTGGCCGCAGCAGCCAAGTTCATATGCTCCTGCGGCCCGGCGGCGCGCTGACGCTCATCAACACGACATGGAACCCGGCCAGGGCTGGCAGCAGCGGGCGCGACGCCTCGGTTGGCGTGCTGCTCTACCGTGTGGAAGCCACGGGCGTGGATGGCGAACGGCTGCCGCTCGTGGACGCTGCCGTCGAGCCGCCGCCCGCAAGCCCGCGCCTGCGCTGGGGCTGGTATTTCGTGCCATACAATCACCATCTGGTCGACCTGTGGCCGTGGTACCTGGCACGCAGCGCTGTTGCACCATGGCAACAATGGCTCGTCACGGCTGGCATGGTTGGTACCAGCCTGCTCGCGTTGGCTGGCAGCGCTCGCCTGGTGTTCAGGCAGCCTGCATGAACTGCGCTTCAAACGTAAGAGCGGCACCACACATAATGTGGTGCCACTCCTTGCAACAGAGTGCATGGTGGTACTTATGCTCTTGCAACCGACGTTCCGCGTGGCCGCGCGCCGACCACACCGCCACCAATGGCTGCCGCCGCAGCCAAGCCGAGCGATAGCAATGTGCCCCAGGCTGCTCGCGCGCCCGTGTCCGCCACTTGATTCGCAATCTGCGGAGCCTGCTGCTGCAACGCCTGTGCAGTAGCTTGTGCAGCTTGCTCAACATTCTGCACACCTGCGCCCGCTGTGGCTTGCACCGCCGGGTTATTTGCGCCCGCCACGGCGGTACCCTGCACCGCCGGGTTGCTTGCGGCAGCGCCTACCAC
Organism: Roseiflexaceae bacterium; assembly: GCA_035765855.1. Taxonomy (GTDB): domain Bacteria; phylum Chloroflexota; class Chloroflexia; order Chloroflexales; family Roseiflexaceae; genus DASTWM01. The sequence goes on along the minus strand of DASTWM010000026.1, from coordinate 3,608 downwards.
ATTGCCCGCCGTCTGCGCCGCAGTGCCAGCCACGCTGCCAACCGTGCGTGTCAGCGAGCCAATACCACTGCCAAGTAAATAAATCAACAGCGGTACCGCAACGAACCACACCATGGCCCCGTTCATAATGCCGCTGGTACGACCACTGATGGCTGCGGTGCGCGCCGCAATCAGGCCGCCAACGAAAAATGAAATAAGCGCGGTGATCGCGCCCCAAATGCCCGCGCCAATGCCAAAGCTGCTTGCCGGATCGCCATAGTTGAAGACCGACAAGCCAATGGCAATACCGAGAATACTTAAGGTTGCCAATGTGGCTAACGCCGCAAAAATACCTGCGATGATTGGCCCCCACCGCACAAGGTCGGTCGGTCGCGCAGGCACTGGTGCAGATGTTCTTTCCGGTACACGGCGCCCCGGTATACTACTATCCGGTGCATCATACATTTCGACCTTTTCAGGCCCGCTTCGTTCACGCTGTGTCATAGAATACTCCTTCTTCTCTCTTCTCTCCAATATAGAAACACACCTGGCACGCTGACCTGTGCCATTAAACATGTCACGGGTCAGCGTGCCAGGCTACTCACTGATAATGCTGCACGGAACGTGCAGTGCTTAGCGAACCTTCACCAACAACTTACCGTTTCCCAGTTGCGCGATCCCAGGCATACCGGACACTATCCTTGAACTCTTCCCATGTACCCGGATTGCGCGCCTCCCACTCACGGCGTGCATCTGGCTCAATCGCCGACCAATCTTTACCACGGTAGCGATCGCTTGTGCCTAACGCTTGCCCGTAGCTAAAGACCGGCTGATACTGATCGAAGGTATAACCGCTGTTCTTGAGATTGGTGTTGAAGTAGTTCTGATAATAGGTGTTATCATCAGTCCCGCCAATCCCCACTGCTTTGCTCTTCGCCCCTGTTCCCGTTATATCAGTTGTTCCGGTTGTCGTGCCAGCACCCAGTTGCTCGACATCCACATCGGTGCGGCGCACAGTATCGCTTACCGTCCGGGTGTGCTCATGCGTAGTTTTGCCGACCACAACTTCTTCAATCACGCGCGCGCGCTTGGCAACAACTGGCTCTTCCGCAGTCTCAGTCACCTCGAAGGTGCGATCCTGGAAGGCATTCGCGTCAACATCACCAACCTCGCGGTCGACCGGGCGGCGCTCGACGTTGACCTTCTCATGGCGAACCGTCACCTGCTCCTCGACTGGCCGCTCGGTCACATGCGAGTGAATGCGCACGCCACCGCGCTGCACTTGTCGCTTGCCAACCTGCAACTCCTCCTCGATGACCGGGAGAACCGTGCCTGCTTCATCCAGGTCGCTCAGGCCCACGTCGGTGCGGCCACTCTGGCGGTATTGATTAGCGCGGGTATCCAGATCCACCATGTTGTAGCGCGACATGATGTCTGCGGCGCGGCGCGCTTTATCATCCGAGGTTCGCACGGTGATCAGAGTATCGCCCTGCTGGACGCCTTCATTATAAAAACGCACATCCCGATCGGGAATCTGCGCGTCCGAAAGGATGGTCGAGACGTTGGCCGTGGCGCCCTCGCTCGTTGTCGTGATCTCACTGGAATTAAAACCATTCTTGGTCAGATCATCCACAACACGTTGCGCTTCGTTCCGATCCTCGAACAATCCAACAACTGTCTTCGCCATAATGAGTTCTCCTTCTGATGTACTACGGAGATCCTGATGGAACTCCCTGCTTTATTCAACCCGAGCATTCCCGCCGCGTTCCAGGCTCTCCTCCGCGTCAGCCGGCAGGCGCTCGACATTGACCTCTTCGTGCCGCACCGTCACCTGTTGCGGCATATGGTGGGTTGTCTGGTGTTTGGTGACGTGCAATTCTTCCGTCAGCATCAGGCGCTTTTCCACCACAAGCACTTCTTCAAACACCGGAATGATCATGGTGTCGCCTTCATAGCGCACATCTACTGGTTGCTCGACAAGCTGATGCACCGGCACGCGCTCGACCTGCACCTCCTCGTGGAGCAATGGCTCATCAACCGTTTCTTCATGCTCGCGTACAATTTTACGGATGCGCACCTTGCCGGTTTCAACCGTTCGTTTGGTGACATCGAGCTCTTCCGCGACAACCGGAATGACGGTTGCTTCTGCTGTTTGTGTGTGCTCCGCCGAGCGAACGTCCTGAAGGCTGATGGGAACAAGGTAGCTATTGTCGTCACGCTTCTCCAAAAGCGAGCGCGGCACCATGACACGCGCGCCACTATCAAGCTGCACAACAACGTGATCCGCCGACGGACTCTCCTGCTGATCAGCAATTATGCCCGCAAGTCCATCATGCCCAACTACACGCTTGCCGATCATGTTGTCCATCAAAGATCACCTACCTCGCAAATAATAGCGTTTCGTTATTCCAATGAATGTACAAACCTTCTCTTCTCGAACACAGTTATAAGTTAAGCACTTATCGTGCCAAGAGAAAAAATAGCTTTCTAATACATGGTTTATGTTAGTATATACCTTGTAAAATGTTTTTAATTAACTTTTCATGAATTGATAATATTTATCTCTAAATGATTTTTGCATATTTAGAGCCGTTACTAGCAACTAAGTACATGTTCTTTGTAGATACGGGTGTACGTTGTACATAGATCCTGCCCATATTGCTGATTACCGTGATGTATGTTAGAATCGCGCGGCAACACGCGATAGGACGATCATGCGGCGCGACCTGACAACTCAAACATCGTTAGCAACACCCCATGAACGCGCGCCCGCTCACCACCACGGCTGGATCACGTCCACTCTTCACACACTGCTGGCGATGCTTGCGGGATTGCTCCTGTTCGCGTTGGCATACCAAACCCCGGCAACGCATACCATCGACATCGGCGGGTACGATTCAGCCTATGTGCAAGGTTTTTACGACCCTGAGCAGAGCGGCGAGCCCGGCGATCACACGTATCTTCAAGGCTCGAATGGCAGCGCGCGCTGGACGCGCGACGTTTCCTATATTCTGCTCCCGCAGGCTGGCCTGCCCGCGCAGGTCACGTTGCGCATGCGCGGCTGGCGGGCGTCCGGGCCACGGCCCGAAATCACCGTGCTGCTGAACGGCACCACCGAATTAGGACGCGTTCGCACAACTGGCGACTGGGAAACGCATACATTTGCGATCATGGGCGGGCTGCTCAAGCCCAGCGATGTTGTCATCGAGCTGCGCGCCGACACTGCGCCGCTCAGCGGCGACGACCCACGCCCGGTTGGCGTGCTGCTCGACCAGGCGACCTATCATGTCGGCCCGCTGCCGATCACGCCGTACCCGCCACAGCTCGCCTACGGTGCGCTGGCTGCCGGGCTGCTGTGGCTGCTGCTTGCGGACGAAGGACGAACGACGAACGACGAAAGATTATTGCTCCTTCGTCGTCCGTCGTTCGTCCTTCGTCTTGGAGCCGCCTGGTTCTTGGTTCTCGGCTCCTGGCTCTTTCTGTATCGACTCCAGCCGCCCTACCCGTATCCATTACATGGTTTGCTGCCCGCTATCGACATTGTGTTGGCGGGATTGCTGGCATGGCGTGTCAGTCCACGGCTGGCCGCGCGCGCCCCGGCGCTGCTCGACGCGCTGGCGCTGGGCGGC
>DASTWM010000025.1:0-15828 GCA_035765855.1 Roseiflexaceae bacterium | reverse complement strand
CCGAACACGACGACATTGCCCGTCGCAATAATTTCAGCACCGGCGTTTACATCGCCCAGCACGGTGATATGCCCATGATGCCGCACCACCTGGCCGGATCGCACCGTACGCCATGTGAAAATGGCCTCGCCGCGATCTTCGCTTTCCGCCACGCTCCGCGTCAGCGGGCGGGCCGCCAGACCAGCCGTGCGAGCGGCTGTGCGGCTTTCGCGCGTCATCGAGGCCAGCGCTTCAGGACGCAGCCCATGTTCCTGCATCAGCGTCAGCAACGCCGACAATTGTTCCTCAGACAATGCCCGCTCGCCGACATCGACGGTGATTTGCGCGCCGGAAAAGAACGAGCTACCCTGCTCAAGCTGCTGTTGCAGCCCGGCAAGCAGATCATTCCATGTCGCGTGTTCGTCAAGCTGAAGACGAAGCCCTTCTTTGCTGCCTTTGATGGCGACGAGATGTGGCATAGGTGCTGCTACCATTGGCGCTAAACGACAAGGCTATCATACCATATATTGTCAACGCTGGTGTATGTAATAATCCGGCGTTCAAACCCCTCAGGTCAGCAGCGCGGCAGATGCTGATGAACGCGGCAGCCCCTGAGTACTGACCTGACAGGTTTCAATATGATAACTTCACGGCGCAGGCTTTGAAGTTGGCAGCGTTGCGGCAGGTGCAATGGCGGTGGGCGCTTCGGTAGCGGCGGGCGCTGTGGTGGTGCCGGGAACAGGCTGGCGGGCTGGCAGCGGCGGCAGGTTCTGCTGGCATGTCCTGGGCAGCGGGTTCGGCGGCGTCACATTGAAATATGCCTGCATCATCTGGGTCACGGCTGGCACGGCAATGGTTGCCGAGCCATCGCCCAGGTCGCCCGTACCTTCAACCAGGGCCACTACCTCAATCTGCGGGTCGTTGTACGGCGCAAATCCGACAAACCATGAATGGCTCTGGCGCGTCTGGCGCGTGCCGCCTCTGCCATCCGGGATGTTGATCACCGGGCCGAACTCCGCCGTGCCAGTCTTGCCAGCAATCTGCAAGCCCGAACAGTCGTCGCGCGCGGCAATGTTCACGCCTTCCGTCACCGAGCGGCGCATGCCTTCGCGGACCACGGCGAGATAATTGGGGTCGACCGGCAGGCGTGCAGAGACTTGCGGCTGCACTTCCTGCACAACCTTGCCCTGCTGGTCGGTGATTGCTTTGACAATGTGCGGCTGGAATAGCGTTCCGTTATTCGCAATCGCGGCGCCTCCCATCACAAGCTGGAGCGGTGTGACAAGCATGTTGCCCTGTCCAATCGCCATGTTGTAGGTATCGCCGGTTGTCCAGGCTGAACGCAGCGCCTCTTGTTTCCATGCGGGCGTCGGCACGCGTCCCTTTTCTTCACCCGCCATCTTGATCCCGGTCAGCTTGCCAAAGCCAAACCAGCCAAGTCCTTCCGAGAACTTCGAGATGCCAAGACCATCAAGATTCTGTTCCTGGGGGGGGATATTGACCACATGGTCTTTGTTGCCGCCCATGACCGACATGAAGAACACGTTGGATGAGCGCATCAACGCTTCGGACACGCTGATAAAGCCATTGTCGCGCGTGGTCGAATTTGGATAGACGTAACGCACGCCGGAGGCATACTGGTCTTCCAGAACCAGGCGGCTGGGATCGCGCACGGTTGTGTCAGGCGTGATCTCGCCATCCTGCAAGGCCACCGAGGCGTCGAACTGCTTGAGCGTTGAGCCAGGTGGGTACTGGCCAGCAATCGAACGGTTGGTCAGCGGCGCGAGGCGCTCCATTTCTTTGCGTTTTTCCGGCTCGCTTTCGGGCGGATAAAACGCTGCAAGCTCATCACGACGCGCCGGATCGACCCAGATGTTGTTGTCATACGAAGGCCAGCTAACCATGGCCAGAATGCGGCCCGTCTTGACCTCGGTCACAACCGCCGCGCCGCTCGTAATCGGCGCATAATCGCGCTTGTAAGCGAACGCGCCGGTCTGCGCCTGGCGGCGGCGCTCGCCTTCAGCAATCCAGTTGCGCAAAACCTGCTCAACCTGCTGCTGGAACGGCACATCGATGGTTAGTTCAAGGTTATGTCCATCTTGCGCGGGCTGGAGCGTTTGCGGCGCGCTGACCGGATTTCCAAGCGAGTCCACAATGATCGACTCAATGCCAAGTTGCCCGCGCAGAACATCTTCGTAGCTCGCCTCTATGCCGTCTTTCCCTAATCGGTCGTCGTTGAGGTAACGCGCCATGCCGTAACGGCCATAGTACGCCGGGTCGACTTCCTTCTGGAGCACGCCGCACTGTACGGCATGGCCGATTGAATCGAGCAGGCCGGCTGACCATGAACGGGCCGGATTGCGCGAGGCAAGCTGGCATTCGCTGATACGGCCAGTATAGCCAAGCAGGTGCGAAAAAGACTCAACCGAACTGCTGAGCGGATAGCGCCGCCGATAATCGCGCTCCACCACAACCCCCGGCAGGCTCGCAGCATTTTCGCTGAGCAGCAGCGCTGTGGTATGCGGAATGTCTTCTTTGATCGACACCGTTTGGTAGCCGGGGACGTTGCTCTGCTCAACTTTTTGCGCAATCGAGCTATTCAGCTTCAGCACGTTGCTGTACACAGTGCTGATTTTCAGCGCGGCCATGCTCCGGTCAGGCGGCACATCGATCGACACCCACGTCTGCTCGCGGGCCTGCGTGTCGGTTGCGACCGCCGCCGAACCGAGCAGCCGTTGCACCTCGTCGCGCAATGCATGATCGGTATCGAGGCTTGTCGCCGGTGAAATGACGAGCGTGCGCGTGACCGGTTTTGTGGCTGGCTCCACAGGCGTCGTCGGCGCAAGCTGCACGACCGGCGTGTACTGCTCGGTCAGCGTCAGCGCGGCGGCGCTCTGCGCGGGCGGCACAGTGAATTGCAGTGCGCGTGGCGCGCTTTGGCGCTTCGCTGTGGCGACGGCTGCCGCGCCGAGCCCCTGGCTGATATCACTGGCAAGCGATGCGTTTTGTTCCAGCGCGACCGCAGGCGAGATCGTCAGCGTGCCAGTGATGCCAAGAATGTGATCGAGGCGCATGTACAACTCATCATGAACCTGCTGGCTGCGATCTTTCGCTTCCTTGATGGCCTGCTTCACATCAGCCGGGCGAATCGAAACGGTGTAGATCGGCACGCTTTCAGCCAGCAGCGTTTTGCCATCGCTCGCGTAAATCTCGCCGCGTAACGGGCGCACCGGCAGGTAGCGCGTGGTCACGCTGCCAGTAGAATAGCGCAGGCGGCTGGCTTCACTATCGACAAGCTGCAACGTGTACAGCCGCCCAACCAGGACGACGAGCAACAGCAGCACCGCAAGTTTTGGAACGAGCAAACGATTCATAGCAAAAACCAGAAACCTATAGCATGACAAAGATCACAGAGAACTCAGAGATGTAAGTTATCCTCGGTGATCTCTGTGTCCTCTGTGGCAAATCCTTCTTAAACTGTTCTATCGTATACTTTTGTTTGGGTTAGTACAAGTCCATCGGCACTTCGCCGCGCTGCCGGCTCACGAACCAGCGCATCACCAGAAACAGCGGCAACACCGGAATCAATGTTATCACAAGATTTGGCACGGCAACGATGACGGCATACGTCTCAATCGGCACGGGCGCGACCAGCAATGTCGTCAGCAACGCCAGCACGCCATGATACGCCAGCGTCCCAAACAACCCGCCAACCAGCGGCAGCAGCCAGTTCTCACGATGCAGGCGCGTAAGCGGCAGCCCGGCACAAATCACCGCTGCCAGGAGCGCCAGCGCATGGGTTCCCAGCGTACTCCCGGCGCAGATGTCAAGGCTCAGCCCGCCATAGAAGGCCCAGCGCGCGGCATTCGGCAAGCCGGACACCAGCGCGCGGCAAATCACGAGCATCAGCAGGATATTGGGAGCAATCTCCAGGGGGCGAGGAAGCACCGTGGTTTGAACCATGACGACCCCGAACAGCACCAGCGCCAGTATGATCTCGCGCACGAAGCGCTCTTCTATTCGTCGTGGCTTATCAACACCCATGCGTAGCTCACCTGGTCGGGATCGATATACGGGCGCAACGAGGCCGATTGATTGTAGCCATCAGTGCTGACGGAATCAATCGTGCCGATTGGCACATTACGCGGGATGGCGGCGCGCGGCAAGTCCAGGCCAGAGGCAGCCGTCAGCCCGGCGGTCATGACCACATCACCTTCGGCAAGCGGCACACTGCGAGACACCTGGGTAAGCTGCAAGCGCGAACCGCGCTGCCACTGGCCCTGCACCACGCCGTCGAGCACCTGATCCTGATGGTACACGCGCGCGCTCAGCACGCTGCTGAAATCGGTGATCAGCAGCACCGTCGAGCTATGCGGGCCGACCTCGTCGACGACGCCGATCAGCGCGGCGGGGCTGCTGCCTTCGCGGCCAATCACGGCCATGCCGGGTTGCACGCCCTGCTGTTTGCCAGCGGCAATATGGACGATGTGCCGCCCGGAATCTGGCGTGAGCGCGGCCACCTCCGCGCCGAGCAGCTTCCAGGGTTGCTCTTTCTGAATCTGCAACTGCGTGCGCAGGCGCTCGTTTTCCTGCTGCACCGCCTGCACCGCAATCATGTCATTCTTGAGGCGGCTGTTTTCGTCCTGCAGCTGCTTCACCTGCGCCCGAAGCTGCGGCACCTCGCTCAGTTCCTGGCTGACGCCAGTCACGCTGGAACCAACCCGCGTCAGCCCGGTCAGCGCCGGGCTGATAAACGACTCAACCTGTGCGCGCACGGAGCCGAGCCGTCCAGATTGATCGAGCAGCAACAGCAACAGCGCCAGCACAATCAAGGCGACGACCAGCGTGAAGGAGCGATAAGGCGACTGACGCTGCAGCCGCATGGGGCGAGAGCGGACAGAATCACGCATAATGGAGTACAAAAGAGGAAGGAAGAAGCGAGAGATGATCCGGATACGATCTGCTTACCTCGCCTTCTTCTTTCTGTCCCTGGCTAATATTTAATCCGGCGGGTGCGCTGCGTTCCATTCAGAATATCGCGATACACCTTGTTCTCAAAATTTTCGACCATCATGCCCGCGCCACGCGCCACGCACGACAGCGGATCTTCGGCGATATGCACCGGCATTTTGGTTTCCGCCGCGATGCGCTTATCAAGGCCGCGCAACATCGCGCCGCCGCCTGCCAGCGTAATGCCGTACTCCATGATATCGGCCACAAGCTCCGGCGGCGTTTCTTCCAGCGCCGCCCGCACCTCGGTCACAATCGTGGAAACTGGCCGCGAAATGCCCTCGCGCAATTCCACGCTGCTGATCTCAACCGCCTTCGGCAGGCCGGTGAGCATGTCGCGCCCGCGCAGCACCACCTTGATTTCTTCTTCCAGCGGGTAGGCGCTGCCAGCCGCGATCTTGGCCTTCTCGGCCATGCGCTCGCCAATAAAGAGATTGTACTCGCGGCGCGCGAACTGCACGATCGCATCATCAATTTCGTCGCCCGCCGTGCGAATCGAATGGTTGATCACGATGCCGCCGAGCGAAATGACGGCAACCTCGGTTGTGCCGCCGCCGATATCCACCACCATGGAACCCATCGGCTCGTCCACCGGCATGCCCGCGCCAATCGCCGCCGCCATCGGCTCCTCAACGACATATGCGTCGCGCGCATTGGCATTCAGCGCCGCGTCGCGGGCGGCCCGCATCTCCACCTGCGTCACGCCCGAAGGCACACCGACCACCACGCGCGGGCGTGGCGACACAAAGCCGAGCGAGCGATCATGGGCCTTGTCGATGAAATATTTCAGCATCTTCTCGACCACATCAAAGTCGGCGATCACACCGTCCTTGAGCGGGCGCACGGCGATAATGTTGCCGGGCGTCTTCCCGACCATCGCCTTGGCCTCAGCGCCCACGGCCTTGACCACTTTGGTTTTCTTATCTATTGCAACAACGGACGGCTCGCTGATGACGATACCTTTGCCGCGAACATGCACCAATGTATTGGCCGTGCCCAGGTCGATGCCCAGATCACGGCTGAACGCTCCGAAGAGCGAATTGAGCGGATTCAATGCCACAGTTTTCCTCAGATGTGTGATACGGCACGACGCACGGCACAAGAGGGCATGCCGTGGTTTGGCCTCTGACTACCGCTATTATAGCACACGTTATGTGCAGCCTGTCTGACAGGAAGATTATATTCCGCGCCGTGGGGCTCGCTGGGCGGGACTGGCGGACGCCCTCACCCCTCGCCCCGCTCCCAATGGGAGCGGGGAAGACGCGCAGCGGCGGGGTGAGGGAACATGCGGCTGTACCCACGTTCTAGCCGCCAGCATGACCATCGGCTCATTGCCGAACAAAGCCATGGCTCGTTATACTACCAGCAGATCCTCTTGTTGGAGATAGCTCATGATCGAGGCGACTCATTTACGCAAAGTGTTTGGCACGTTCGAAGCCGTGCGCGACATTTCGCTCTCAATCGCGGCCGGCGAAGTTGTCGCGCTGCTCGGCCCGAACGGCGCGGGCAAAACCACCACGGTGCGCATGCTGGCGGCGATTCTCAAACCGACCAGCGGACGCGCAATGATCGCAGGCTACGACGTGGCAACCCATGCCCGCGAGGTGCGCCGCCATGTCGGGCTGCTGACCGAGTTTCCCGGCCTGTACGTGCGCATGCGCCCGCTTGAATATCTTCAGTTTTTCGGCACGTTGCAAGGCATGAGCAGCGCGCACAGCGCCGGGCGCGGAACGCAATTATTGCAGCGCTTCGGCCTGTGGGACGCGCGTGACAAGCGCCTCGACAGCTTTTCCAAAGGCATGAAGCAGAAGGTCGCGCTGATTCGGGCGCTCATGCACGACCCGCCGGTGCTATACCTTGACGAGCCAACAACGGCCATGGACCCGCAAAGCGCCCGCACCGTGCGCGACGCAATTGCCGAGTTGCGCGCCGCCCGCCGCACGATTCTGCTGACCACCCACAATCTCACCGAGGCGGAGGAACTGGCCGACCGGATTGTGCTGATTCGCGGCGGCGCGATCGTCGCGCAAGGCACCATTCAGCATCTTACTGAGCAACTGCTTGGCGAACCGACGTGGGAACTGCGCCTCGCCAACCACATGGACACGCTGCCGCTGCTGCTCGACGATCTGGTGACAATCGAGGCAGTTGGCACAGATTGGGCGCGCTTCCGCTGTGCCGACCCGCACGCCGTCAACCCGCAGATTCTGGCGCGGCTGGTCGCGCGCGGCGTGCCGGTCGTCTCGCTGGCCGAACTGCCGCGCAGCCTGGAGCAGGTTTATTTGCGGATCGTCGGCGAGGACGATCTGGAGCGCGGCAGTTGGAGCAGCACGCATGAGTACGTCGAGGAGATACCACAATGAGGCTCAACCCTATTCAATTGATCGCCCGCCGCGAGGTGCGCGACACGCTGACCGACTGGCGCATTCTGGTGCCGATTTTCATTCTCACGTTTGTGCTGCCGTCTTTGCTAATCAGCGCGGCGAACTACGCGATCCGCTTTGTTGGCGAGCGCGGCGCGATCGTGCTGCTCGTGCCGTTCGCCATGCTGCTGGTCGGCTTCATTCCGGCGTCATTCTCGCTCATCACTGCGCTGGAATCCTTCGTTGGCGAACGCGAGCGCAACAGCCTGGAAGCGCTGCTGGCTATGCCGATTTCCGACAGCCAGTTGTACAGCGGCAAGCTGCTTTCGTCGCTGCTGCCGCCGCTGCTCTCCGCATATCTCGCCATGAGCGTGTTCGCCGTGTCGTTGTGGGCGCGCTTTCCCGACCTGTTCTACAATGGCCTGAAGGCGGAATACCTTCTGGTCGTCGTGCTGCTGATCACCGCCAAGGCGCTGGTCATGGTGGCGGGCGCGGTGGTCATTTCAAGCCACACCACCAGCGTGCGGGCCGCGAACCTGCTCGCGAGCTTTGTGCTGCTGCCGACGGCTTCCGTGGTGCAGCTTGAAGCGCTCATGATCATCGGGCGGCGCTGGGACGTGCTATGGCTGGTGGCGCTGCTGTTGCTCGTTATCGCAATCGCCCTGATTCGCACCGGCATCGCATCCTTCAACCGCGAGGAAATTCTGTCGCGCGAGCATGAGCAACTCAGCCTGCGCCGCATCCGAACGACGTTTGCAACCTTTTTTCGCGAATATCAGCCGCCCGGCGTCGCGCCTGATCAGTATCGCCGCCTACGTTTTTCGCCGCGCCGCTTCTTCCATGAGGAGCTTTGGGAACTCCTTCGCGCCTACCGCCTGCCGCTCGGCGTGGCGGTAGGCGCAGCCGTATTTGGCCTGTTGAGCGGCAATTACATTGGCGCACACTTTCATGTTGCGCTGCTGGAGCGCTACCTCGCTAACGTCGGCACGGCTCCGGTTCCAAGCGGTATGTTGGCAGCGTCAATTTTTTTCAACAACGTGCGCGTGTCGCTGCTGTCGAGCATGCTGTCGCTGTTTACGTTTGGCGCGCTGGCTTTTCTGGTGCCTGCGGTCGCATTCGCGCAGATAGGCTTCGTCGCCAGCACGCTTCATGAGCGCAGCGCCGGCTGGCTAACGTTTGGCGCGGAAAGCCCGTTTCAGTTCTTGCTGGCCTATGTGCTGCCACATGGCATTGTGGAGCTACCGGCGGCGATTCTTGGCGCGGCGCTCGGCCTGCGGATCGGCGCAGCGCTGCTGGCTCCGCCGCATGGCTTCACCGTTGGGCAGAATATTTTGTGGTCGCTGGCCCAATTCTTTAAGGTCTGGCTGTTCGTGCTGGTGCCGCTGTTTCTGCTCGGCAGCCTGATCGAAGGCTTGGTCACGCCGCTGATCGTCCGTGAGTTGTACGGGGGCTAGGCGGCAACGTGGTAAGATAACGGCCATGTCAGAGCCATTCATTTCATCGGCGCGCGCCACGCCTGCCCGTTCGCTCGCATGGCGCGCTGCGCTGCTGCCAATACTCGCAGGCTTCGGCATCGCGGCGCTCATGCTGTATGCCTACCGCGATGTGTGGAGCCGCCCGTTTGTTGCCGACGATTATCAGTGGCTGCTCGGCGTGCGCGGCCTGTCGTTCAGGCAGGTTGTAGCGCGCGCATTCGATGTCAGCGCGCAAAGCCACTTTTACCGCCCGCTGGTCTGGCTGCTGTTCTGGGCGCAAACCACGCTGTTCGGGCTGGACGCGCGCCCATTCCACATGGTCAGCATGGCACTGCACGCGCTCAACGCTGGCCTGCTCGGCTGGCTGGCGTGGCGACTCGGCGTCAATCGTTGGGGCGCGCTGCTAGCGGCGGCAATTGTGGCGCTGCACCCCGCGCCGTTCGAGGCGGTGGTGTGGGTGTCGGCGCAAAGCGAACTGCTGGCGGCGGCGCTGCTGCTGATCATGGCGCATGTGTGGGTTGCGGGACGACGAACGACGGACGAAACAAACGCAGGGCGCAGAGCACAGAGCGCAGAGCGCAGAGCAACCATCACCGTCTCATCTTGTCATCTTGTCATCTTGTCACCGATTCACCCGCTCGCCCGCTCACTACTGGCGACACTGGCGCTCGCGCTGGCGCTGCTGGCGAAAGAAAGCGCCGTGATTGGACTGCCGCTGCTGGTGCTGCTTGGCAGCCATGGCAACCGGCGCGGCGCGGCGCGCTTCCTTCCATACGTGCTGCCCACATTGCTGACGGTGGCGTACCTGTGGCTCCAGCGCTCGATTGAAGCGCGCAATTACCTGTTGCAGAACGGCGGCTATGGCATCGGCATCCATATGTTGCTCAACCCGCTCCGCAGCCTGGCGCTGGTGTTCGTGCCGCTGCCCGGCACCGAGCACGCCGATGCGCCCATGCTCGTCTGGATCGGCGCGGTTGTGGCCGCGCTGCTGCTCGTGCTGTTCATCATGGGCAATGGCGGCACGCGGCGGCTCATCGCGGCGCTGCTGCTCACGCTGCTGCCGACTGCGCCGTTCGTATCGCCGCCCGACTCGCGCTATATCTACGAGCCGGTGCTGGTCGCCGCGCTGCTCCTGGCTGTCGTATCGCAACGACGAATGACGAATGCCGAACGACGAATGCCATCCACGCTACGGGGCGCTGTTGTTCTGTGTTCTGTGTTCCTTGTTCTTGGCGCAGGCTGGTTCGCTGTGGGCGAGGTGCATGCCCGCGAAGAACGCTGGTCGGCGGCCAGCGGGCCGGGCGGCAGCCTGTGGCGGCTGGCGCAGGATGTGTGCAGCGCAGACAAGCCAAAACGTTTCATGGTGGTGGACCCGCCGGTTGCGCCGCCGCATGTCGAGGCGATTGTGCGGCTGGCATGCGGCGCGAAAACCGAGCCGCTGATCGTCGGGCGCGCGCAGGTTGAAGCAAAGCTGAAAAATCGCACCGTCGTTGTCGGCTTCCCGAACGGCAGCGCGGAGGTCGAGCAGCGCCGCCCGTAATTCATCGAAACCGAAACCTGTCGGATCTGCGCAGACCCGACAGGCTTGAACAACTTCGTACTGGAAAGGCTACTTTTGCAGGCGCTCGCCGGTGTACGGATCGTATTGCCATTCGCCGGTCGGGTCTTGCAGGCGCGCGGCTGGCGCGGAATACGACGTTGCGGGTGCTTCCTCTGGCATCACAATCCACAGGATAACATAGATCAGCGGGCTTACGCCGACGGCGAATATCGATAGCACGAACACCAGGCGCACAACCGTCGAATCGACGCCCAGCGCGCGCGCAATGCCGCCACAGACGCCGGCAATGATTTTGTCATCGCGGCTACGGACCAGACGAGTCTCCATATCCATCGCTCCTTTCAGATAACACCATTATTGTTGTCATTCTGACGCTGGAGAAACGCCATTTGTTGCGCGGCGCAATCGAAAAAGGAGCCGGGAGATAGAACTATACCCCACGCTCGGCGGTGTCGTTCGACAGCACGCCCGACGTTTCATGCACAAAAAGCTGTTGCTGGTAAGCAACAGGCAAATGGCAGGAAAATACCGAACCCGCGCCCAGCGTGCTCCGCACCGTCAACGTGCCGCCCATGAGTTCGGTCAGCCGTTTCGAGATAGCCAGGCCGAGGCCCGCACCGCCGAAGCGCCGGGTATGCATATTTTCGATCTGGCGAAAGGCCTGAAAGATATCCTCCTGATGCTCGGGCGCAATGCCGATGCCGGTGTCGTGAATGTTCAAAAGCACTTCATTTTCATGCTGCACGGCCTCGATTCGAATGCTGCCGTGTTCGGTAAATTTCACGGCGTTGGTGAGCAAATTCGTGATCACCTGCTCAAGCCGCATGCTGTTGGCGCGCACCAGCGGCAGATCGTCTGGCACGTCAACATGGAGCACCAAACCGCGACTTTGCACCTGCGGCTGCATGGTACCGACCACCATCTCGATCACGCTGCCAAGACTGACCGGGAAAAGCTCGATAGTGAGATGACCGGCCTCCAGGCGCGAAAAATCGAGCAGATCGTTGATCAGGCGGTACAACGTTTGTCCGCTGGTGCGGATGTGTTCAATCGGCTCGCGCATGCGGTCGGGCATGGGACCAAACACATCAAGCTCGATCATCTCGGTAAATCCAAGAATCGAAGTTAACGGCGTGCGTAATTCATGGCTGACGCTCGCCAGGAACACCGATTTCACTTCGTTTGCTCGCTGCGCCTCCTCGTACAACGATGTGCGGATAATCGCCTCGCTGATCAATGTGCTGAGCGTCGTAAACAATCGCACCTCTTCGGGCGACACTTCGCGATCATGCATGCTGCTAATGATCAGGACGCCAATCGGACGCATTTGCTGCCGAAGGGGGATCAAAAGCATGGTTCGCAAATGAAAATCGATCATGACTTGCTCGATTTGCGATCCGGCAATCACTGGATCGTTGATCGAGATAATGCTTTCGGACTGGCTGTACAGCGCATCCGAAATAAATGGCATGAGCGACAAGTCGCCAATGTACCCTTCAATATTCGGCATATCATCCGACGAATGATCAATAATGACCCGAAACGTCGCGCCGTTGTTCTCCAGCATCGCAAGGCCGATCCGATCCCATTGAAGCGCCCGCATGGTCTCGCCGGTGATCACCCGCAGCACATCATTGGTCTGCACGGCGGCGTTGATCGCCTGCGCGGTCTGGCTGAGCAGCAGCAATTCGGTCAGGCGCTGATCGAGGCTGCGTTCGGCCCGCACGCGCTCAGTCGTGTCGCGCAGCAGCAGCAGCGAACCAGCGTGCATGCCGCGCCGCACCTGCACCGGCTGGATGCGCAACTCGACGCCGTGCAGACCGTCGTTCGCGGCATAGACGGCATGGCGGCTCGCCGGAACGGAAACATCTTCAAACATGGCGCGAATGACGCTGTTGAGCGGCGATGCCTTTGCAAGCTCGACAATATGCATGCCAGTCCATTCCTGTGGATCGAGTTCGAGCAACGGCGGCGCAGCGGCGTTATAGGTAATAATGCGGTGGTGCGGATCGAGCACGATCACGCCGTCGGGAATATGTTCGAACACCTCGCGTTGAGCAATCGGCATGAGATCCAGCAAATGGTAGCGGACGGTAGCATAGCAGAATGCCAGACCAGAAAACACGAACAGGAACGGCGTGGGGTCATCGACGAATTGGAGGCGCAGGCCGCCGAGATGCATGATGTTGCCAACCACGGGGAACAGCGCGCCCACCACCGCCAGGCGGGCTTGATGCTGGTAGAACGCGGGCGCGTCGAGCATGGTGCGGATGAAGACCCACAGCCCCGCCACAACACAGACATATTCATAAATCGCGTGAAGCCAGAAGAACGGCCCGCGAGTGACAGCCAGGGATGCGAAGGGATGGCTCGTGTCAATCGCGACCGAGGGCCACCACAGCCCATGCCAGGCATTCGTCAGTACCGCCAGAAGAGATAACGCGGGAATAATGAACAACACGACACAAAGCGCCCTTGTGACATTGTTCCAGCGGTCAGCATAGGCCAATGCGTACAAAAGCCACAATGGGCCAATGAGCACGATACCGGCATACTGGATCTGCGCCCAGAACAGCGTACCCGCAAGTGTGCTACTTCCAACGCTCAGCGCATGACAGAACGACCAGAACGCAATAGCAGCCATTAGCACGACGAATGGCTTGACTTCAACGTACTGCCACCGCTTCCAGCCGTAGAATGCAAGCGCAAGTGATGTTGCTGCCGATACCAGGTACAGCAGCACATACGGCGCGACACCCATGAGGTTGCTCCTTAGCTACAGTGTACACTTTATCACATTTGGAGCTGCAACGGTACCAGGCAGAGCCATGATAACGATTTTGCAATAATGCACCTGCCGCAACGGAGGATATCATGAGATAAGCGTACAGAAAGCGGTGTTTTTATCAACGCAGTATCTTTCGCGTAGTCTGCGTATGTCGCGTTGCGCGCGAGCGCGGCATACGAATTGCAACCTTCACGCAAGAAGTTGTCGTTCGCGGCACAATCGAGTATGATGAGGTGCAGAATCATTCTGCCTGCAAGGAGATGAGCAGCATGCTGGAGGCAATTTTTGCCCCCAAATCCGTCGCCGTTGTTGGCGCTTCACCCGATCCGACCAAGCTCGGACACCGCGTGTTGCGCAATGTGATCGACAACGGCTACCGCGGGCGCGTGTTTCCTATTCACCCCACCGCGCCGCAGGTGCTCGATCTGCCAGCGTTTCCTTCGGTTGCAGCGCTGCCGGAGCCGGTGGAACTTGCCGTGGTGGTCGTGCCGCCGCAGGCGGTGCTCGCAGTGGTGGAAGATTGCGGGCAAAAGGGCGTCCATGGGCTGGTGATCATTACAGCGGGGTTCAAAGAGGTGGGCGGCGCAGGCAAAGAGCTTGAACGCCAGTTGCTTGAAAGAGTGCGGCACTATGGCATGCGCATGGTTGGCCCGAACTGTCTGGGGATCATCGACACGACGACGCACCTGAACGCTTCGTTCGCCGCGCTGATGCCCGATCCGGGCCAGATCGCCTTCATGTCGCAATCCGGCGCGATCTGCACCGCGATCCTCGATTGGAGCAAAAGTCAGGGCATTGGCTTTTCGCGCTTTGTGAGCCTCGGCAACAAAGCCGATGTCGACGAAGTGACGCTGTTGCAGGCATGGGGCGGCGACCCCGACAACCGCGTGATTCTGGCCTATCTGGAAGGCATTACAGATGGGCCGGGCTTTATCACAACGGCGCGGCAGGTTACCAGGACCACGCCGGTGATCGCGATCAAAAGCGGCACGACCGACGCCGGCACGCAGGCAATCTCGTCGCACACCGGCTCGCTGGCTGGCTCCGAGCGGGCCTACGAGGCGGCTTTCAACCAGAGCGGCATTCTGCGCGCGCAGTCCATGGAAGAGTTGTTTGACTTTGCGCTGGCGTTTGCCTACCAGCCGACGATTCCCGGCGACCGGATTGCAATCGTCACCAATGCCGGCGGGCCGGGCATTATCACCGCCGACGCGATCGAGCGCAGCGGGCTGAAGCTGGCGCGCTTCACGCCGGAAACGATCGAGCATCTGCGCACGGCGCTGCCGCCGACCGCGAATGTGTTCAACCCGATCGACGTGATTGGCGACGCGCGCGCCGACCGCTACGAAATCGGCATCAAGGCCGCGCTGGCCGACCCGAATGTGGACGCGGTGATTGTGCTGTTCACGCCGCAAGCTGGCAGCGAAGGCGAAAAAACTGCCGAAGTCATGGCGCAGCTTTCGCAAGATCAGCCCAAGCCTGTCGTCGCCAGCTTCATGGGCGCGGTCAGCATCGGCCAGGCGCTCGAATTGCTGAACAAATACCGCATTCCGAATTACCCATTTCCTGAGCGGGCGGTCTCGGCGCTGAAGGCCATGGCGAACCAGCGGACATGGAGCGAACGACCAGCAGGCGAATACGCGCACTTCGACGTCGATACCGAGCGGGTGCGCAAGGTGTTCGCCGACGTGCGTTCGAGCGGGCGGCTCGCGTTGGGCGAGATCGAGGCCCGCGACGTAATCGAAGCCTACGGCATGCGTCTGCCTCAATCGCGGCTGGCGCGCTCGCCGGATGAAGCGGCGCAGCTCGCGTCGGAGATGGGCTTCCCGGTGGTCATGAAAATCTCGTCGCCCGATATTCTGCACAAAAGCGACATCGGCGGCGTCAAGGTCGGCATCGCCGACGCATCAGCCGCGCGCGACGCCTACGAACTGATCGAGTACCGCGCCCGGCGCTACAGCCGCGATGCGGATATCTGGGGCGTGCTGGTGCAGCAGATGATCCCGAAAGGCCGCGAAGTGCTGGTCGGCATGGTACGCGACCCGCAGTTCGGCGCGCTGATCGCGTTTGGCCTGGGCGGCATCTACGTCGAAGTGCTACAGGATGTGGCCTTCCGGCTCGCGCCTGTGTCGCGCCAGGAGGTCGCCGAGCAGGTGCGCTCGATTCGTACCTACGGCCTGCTGAAGGGCGTGCGCGGCGAGCCGCCGGCCGATGTCGCGGCGGCGGAAGAAGTCGTGCTGCGCATCTCGCAACTCGTCACGGATTTCCCGGAAATTGTAGAAATGGACATCAACCCGCTTGTCGTGCATAATCAGGGGCAAGGCGCAACCGTGCTGGACGCGCGCATCATTTTGCAGGGATGATACTTGATACTTGGTGCTTGATGCTTGAAATCAAATCCAGGCATTATGTATCAGGCATTACGCCAGGAGATGTAGTATGGCAACCCTCTACGTCGCTTCAACTGAAACATTCGTCGGCAAGAGCGCAATCTGCGTCGGACTACTCGATCGGGCCCAGCGCGACGGCTTCAGCATCGGTTACATGAAACCGGTGAGCGTTTCGGTGAAACGCACAGAGGATGCCGTCTTTGATGAAGATGCAGCGTTCATTCGCCAGCACTTCAATCTCGCCGAGCCGCTCGATCGTCTT